>NZ_JBHRWK010000013.1:0-142472 GCF_042647925.1 Amycolatopsis speibonae | reverse complement strand
TCAGCCTTATAACCCTTCTCGAACTGCTTCCCGATCTCATCATCACCCCAACACCCCTCATACTGATCAAGAACCCCATTCAACGCCACCAACGCATCCCTCAACTCACCATTAACCGACCCCAAACCATCCATCACACGCCCCACACCATCAGCATCCAACCGAAACTTCTCAGCCATCGTTGACACTCCCGTCACGGCGCCCCTTGGCCAGCCCGGAAGAAATCTCTTCCAGCCCACCAAACTGTTTCAACATCGGCGAAATCAACGACTCCAGTAACTCCATCGGGTCCACCTTTCCCGAAGCCAGTTCCTGGAAATCGATACCAGAAACACTTCCCGTGCCCATCAGTTCCGATGTCTTCGCTACGCTCTCGGCTCGGCCACTATGAAGGGTTTCGACAATGGCTTTGGCAAGCTGCGCCGGGGCGAGCTTGCGATACTTCGCTTCATTGAACACCAATTCGTCGATTTCACCCCGACCGTTGAAGGTCATCGACAAGGATTGATCCTTCGCCCGGACCGTCGTACGCGTATCGCGCCAGTGCTCGCCGAGCTTCCCGATCTTCTCGCGTTGCCGTTCCAGCGCGGCCAGGGCTTCCTCGATCCCCATGTCGAGGTCGAACCGGTTCTCTGCGGGCATTTCAACTCTCCTTACGCGAATAACACATGCGACGGCGAGGCGTGCAGCAGGGCGCCCGAGCACCACGCCCCATCTGGCAGAATCTCAAACAAGGCCCTCGCGCCCAACCAGACCAGAAGGATGACGATCATTCGTCGAATCATCCTGCCCTTGCGTCCTCTGGAATCGGGCTCCGAGAGCCGCTCATGAACGCGGGTCACTCGCCCTCCGTCCACGTAGCACGCCACCCGAGGCGGTCTCCGCCCACCGTCCAGACGATCGCTGCGGTGAACCCGCCTCGGCGTATCTGGTCGAGGAGTGGTCCTGGCCTTCTCCCATGAGGTGCCCCTCTCGATGCCCCATCGGGCAAAGGGGCCTTGGGCGGTCAAAGTTCGTTCTCACGACTCGGCGCGTCCGCGATCCCGGGTATCCGGCCCGGAGCCGCGGTCCTGCCTCCAGACGTTCGCCGTGGCTCCACACCGCCTGAGCGGTGCGTGAACCGCCGCAGCGACGACCGGATCAGATCGTCCCGAGCCTTGGCGCCGGCGTCCTGACCGAGTTCCGATGCCATCAGTTCACGCATCAGGATGCGTCCTCGCCCCTTCTCCTGTGGCTCGACCACCTCGAGCACCTTGAAGACGGTGCCGGGCAGGAAGACCACCCGATTCGACAAGCCGTCCTCCTTCGGCTCGATCAACGCCGTCAGCCGCCCCGTCGACGACCAGACGACCAAGTCCGTGGAACCCGCCTCGACGTCGCCCGGAACCGTGAACAGATTGAGAAAGCCCCATTCCCGCAGCACAGTGCAGCCGCGGAGCAACTCCCACAACTCCGGCACCGGGCTCACGACCGTCGCCGCGACGTTGCGGTGCAACGGCAGTTTCTGCAACCCAGCCGCCACGGTTCGGCCGAACTCCACGTGCGGCCCCTCCGTGCCCGCGCGCAGACCCGCGTCGATGTCGGGATCGTCACCGGCGAGATACAGCCCGGCGGCCACGGCCTCGGTCAGCCCGGCATCCGACATCGTTCGATTCGGCGAAAAGCGACGCCAAGTCTCCACGATCTGTTCCGACAACACGTCGAAGGTTTCCTCCCGGCCCACTCGCACGAGTTCCCTATCGGGAGTGAACCCCGGTTCGAGTGGCCAGGCACGTAGTTCCTGTCGCGGTGAGGATTGGACGGCCAGAACCCCGGGCCCGGGTTCCGGTTCGAGCGGCACCTCTGTTTCAGGCCGAGGCTCCGCCTCGAGCTGTGGCTGCGAAACGGGTTCCACATCCGCCTGCGCCGGCTCTTCGCGGTCCCCGATTTCCACCGGGAGATAGGGAGTTCCCGAAGCCGGAGCCACCGAGGGTTCCGGGATCTTCGTCTCCGCCAAATGCCGTCGCATGAGCTGGGAAAGCCGCGGCAGCGGAGTCAAGGGAGCGGTGAGATCAGCCGCGAACGGGAGGTCGGACGGCTTCGATTCAGGTGCCGACGGAACGGGGAACGGCTTCGCGCCGGCACGAACCGTGCTGTCCAGCTGGTCGAGCAAGTTCGCGACGAGCGCTTCGTGCCCGTCCTCGGCAGGGTCGTGGAAGATCAGGAAGGCTTTGGGGTCGCACGGCATCGTCCTGACCTCTGTTGCCCGCCCTGGCTCGCGAGTGGTGCGGAGCCACAGCCCCGCCTGAACGACCTCGACGACCGAATTCCCTTCAAACCCGTACACCCCGGGGCCGACCTCGGTCAGTCCTTCGAAGGGCAAGCGTCCTCGGCGGATCTGTGGAGCGGCGGCCTTGGCCGAGCCTCGTCGCGGAGAGAAGGCGATTTGCTCGGCGAAAGTACGAAGGCTGTGTGACCCGTCCTCGCGCAGTGTGAAGAACTCGGGTGCCGCCGGCACTCCCACCGGGATCCCGCCGTACAGCACGATCTCCTCGCCGAGGGCGTCCGCCAATGCCTGCCCGATCGTGGTGTACGACGGGACCGGAACATCCCCGAAGCTCAGAAAGCGGGTCCTGGAACGGATTTCCGGCGGCACCACGGCCCACCACTTGACGACGTCATCCAACGCGAGTGGAGGCACACCGTGTCCGCCGAGCACTGCCGTCAGTTCCCGAGGATTCACGCTGAGCCATCTGGTCAGCCTCGCGCGATCGGCCTCCAGCCACCGCTGTGGACCGTCGGGACGCAACCAGATTCCGGCGGGAAGTGGCTCGACCACCGTCGACCGGCCTGCTCGCTGAGTGTCGGTGGTGACGGGCGCTTCCCACTCGGGCGGGGGGAATCGCCTGCCCAGGCGCATCGGTTCCCTGCCCGGCCCGCAGCTGACCCAGCCATTGGTTTCGAAAGGGGGCAGGAAGCACAGGCTGGACACACACGTGAGTGTCACTCCGTCGGGGTAGCTCACCGCCCGGCCGATGCGATCCGCGAGTTTCTGCGCGGTGGCGAGGGTGATCTCCCCGGCTGCCTCCGAGGGGATCAGGCGAAGAGGCCGCACCTCCTCTCGGAGGATCGTCCCGACCGCGTCCGCGATCGAGGAGGCGCCGGCGTCGAGCTGGTCCACCACGACGACGACGTGCTCCTGATCGATCGGAACCGACGAGGCGAGTTCCCGGGCCCGTGCCGTTACTCCCCCTGCACCGTGCACGACGAGTACGGCTCCGATACGCACACAAGCTGTTTGCGACCTACGTCGGCCGAGGCGTGGCATCTTGAGGACCTGCATCGGATTCACCTTTCGAGATCAAGACTCGGAGAGGTCGTCACGGACTTCGGTGAACAGCCACGAGATTCCTCGGCCGGCAGCCGCTTCCACCGGCACCCGGCTCCCTCAGGCGCCGATGGCATCTGATCGCCGTCCCAGATTTGACATCGCCAAGCCGTACCTGGTGCGGCACCCCGCTTTGACGAACAGTTTCGTCAAGTGTTTCTCGACCGTTTTCTCGCTGATCCTGACAACGCGGGCGATCTGCCTGTTGGTCCGTCCGGCGCGCACCAGATCGAGAATCCCGATCTCGGTCTCCGACAGCTGTTCACGGCGGCCAGGCTTGCCCGCGGCCATACCCCTGTCGGTCTCCGGGCCGAGGTCGGCGGGGGTACGGCCGAGTTCCACCAGCACCCGTTCAGTGGAGGGGGTTCCCGCCTCATCGCCGTTCACCTGCGCGCGCACCAGGGCGAGTATCTCGGAGGAATGCGGGGATCCCTTGCGAGCGAACCACTTTTCCGCGGCATCGACGATCTCGTCGTGCCGGACGGACTCGCCCATGCGGCGGGCGGAGCAGGCGAGCCGGAGGAACAGGCGCGCGGCACCCATCTCATCGTCGGAATCGCGGTGAGCTCGGAGAGCGAGCCGACCGAGCTCGACCACCTCGCGGTCGTCTCCTGCTTCTTGAGGTACGCCGATCTCGACCCAGGCGCGGAAAAGGGGAAGGCGGCCGTTCTCGGGCACCTTGGCCAGCCAGCCGGCTCCACGGCGGGCTTCATTCCGCCTCCCGCACACCTCCGCGGCGAGCAGCCTGGCATGCTCGCGAACCAACTCGTCCACCGATCCGTACGCTTCGAGTTCGTTCGCCGCGTCCAGGGCCTCCGCCCAGAGCCCCTCCGCGTGGGCGGTCCGCACGCGGTGGTGAGCGGCCATCGGCCCGGACTCCGGGCTCCGATAGTCCCGTCCCAGCACCGCGCGGAAAACGGGCACGAGGTCGCGGACGACGCAGGCTTCGACGAGTCCGTGGTCGGGTAGCTTGCGTCGCCGGCCCGGCGAGGGCGCGGCGAAGCTGACCTGGCGCCAAACCGGCAGCAGCGACAACTCCACGTCCTCCGGCGTGATCAGGTGGCCCGCGAACCAGCGGTCGGCGAACTCCAGCGTCGCTTCGTCACCCACCAGCTTGTCTCTCACGTGTTCGGAAACCGGGTTGCCGAGATGCACGGCGGACAAGACCGCCGCCACCGCGAGTTCGGCGCGCTCCCCCGCTGCCGGTGCGCCGGCCAGCGCCTCGTGGGTGAACGTGTCCAGCGTCGTGTAGTCCGCCGTGCGGACCAAGTGACGGAAGAGTTCGGTTTGACGTCCGGCCCGGTCCGTGGCAAGGCCGGTATGTCGCCAGATCGCGTGGAGGTGGACGGTCCGCTCGGCGGAATCAGCGGGGAGGGCACACTCCGACGACCGCAGCAGGCCGACGTAGTCCGCGCAAGGCGGCATCTCGCTTCCAGCGGCTGCGATATGCCTGGCAAGTGCCTGCCCGTGCGGCCCGGTCACCTTGCCACTGTTCAGCAAGCCTTCGGCGACGGCGCGGTGCAGCCGTTGAGCGTCCAGCCCACCGTCGGCCATCGCTGCCCCGACCCCGGGCACCCGGCACCGGATCCGCCCCTCCGGATCGCGATCGAGCAGCCCGGCCTGGATCAGCGCGTCCACCGCCCGGCCCGCGGCCTTGCCCGCCTGGTCGGCGCCATCGAGATGCGGGACCTCCTCCAGGAGAAATCCGGGAGGAGTCGCCGCGAGCAGTACCACACGCTTGCCGATCTCCCCGAAACTCTCGATCAACTCGGAGAAGGGGTGGCCGTCCGGCGTGGCGATGGGGGCTTTGCCCTCGCGCAGGTGGACCAGTCCGTCGATGTTCTCGAGTCTTTCGCTGCGAAGCAGTTCATTCACCGTCGAAAGCATCGCCGCTGGATGGCCCCACAGCGGTCCGAGTGCCCGCTGAACCGCCAGCTCCACGGCAGGCGCGACCCGCGCGCCCGTCGCGCGCCGCAAGAGGGCCGCGGCTTCGTCCGAGGAGAGCGGGCCCAGTTCGATCACGCGGCGCTGTTCCGCGTGGAACAGGTCCGGCTGACCAGTCCGCGGCGTACGGCACGACGCGATGATCCGGTGGCCGGCGCGGTGCATCGGCGCCAAGGCGAGCGCGGGATCCTCAAGGTGATCGACCCCGTCGAGTACGACTGTCACCGGCGCGGTGGTTTCGAGCCGGGTGAACAAAGTGCTCATGGCATGGAGCAGGCAGAAGCGCGACCAAGGATCGGCATACGCTTCTTTAGTGCACGAACCGCTCACGCGCTCCAGGGACTCCGGCAGCCTGGTGTCGGTTTCGAACTGCTCGTACTGCTCACGGATCGCGGCGAGCACCGGCCGGAAGCCGAACAGGTCCCACTCGGGTCGCTCGGCCTCCAGAGACACACTGAGCACCGGAGCCCCGCTCTCGCGCAGCGTCCGGCGCACCTCTTCCAGCAGAACCGACTTGCCGCTGCCCGGCAGACCGGACACCACGATCGGACCGGTAGCACTACGGTCCTCGACGATGGCCGCGAGTTCCGCTTTACGTCCTACCAGTCCGCCACGTTGTCGTGCCATGTCGCAGTCCTTCCGACCTCGGCTTCCCTGCAATATGACTCATCTGAACAAGCGCGACTCAACGAATTCTTTATCGATACCTCTCCCGGACACTTCGGGCAGAGATGTTGGACGAACGCACCGGCCTGACTGAAACCTCGCCTCGCGCGTGCTATCAGGGAGGATTAGCGCTACCTCGGATGGCGGACTCAGGTCGCGAGTGCCGGTTCACGGTCAGGCCGGGCACACCGGATGGCAGAAAAGACCGATCGCGTAACGATCTTCTCCCGGTAGCGGAACAGAGCCATGGAGAGTACACCGGGATCGCGGAGGCAGAAGTGCACCACACCAGTTCGTCGTCGCTCGAATGCGCTCGGCGCATCCAGGAATTCGCGCAGCGGGTCATCGGGGTCGAACACGGCATCGTGGCTTCCGCCGACGGCCTGCTCATCGCCGCCTCGGACAGGCTTCCCGTGGACAGGGCCGAGCGACTGGCCGCCATCTCCGGCGGTCTCGCCAGGTTGACCGCAGGCGCCGCACGCTGCTTCGAAGCGGGACCGGTCCGGGAAACTGTCGTCCAGATGACCGGCGGCACGATGGTGCTGATGCCGCTTCAAAGCGGCGCACACCTCGCGGTGCTGGCCGACTGCGAGCAAGACATCGGCTCGATCGCGTACGAGATGACACAGCTGGGAGACATCGTCGAGCGCGTATTGAATCTGGCACCGCGGCCTGCCACCGAAGGAATCCTTAAGGGAATGTAAAAAAACTAAGGCGGCCCTTTACAGACTTCACCGTACGCAAATGCGACCTGGCTCACAATGGCAACCTCAAGCCTTCCTTAAGTCGAACTCAAAAGCAGCTCAAGTATTTCCCCTGGAAACCCGCCCTGTTGTCCAGAAGTTCAGACTGAGCACCTGTGGCATTGACCCTGGCTTCGCCTGGCATCACAGTTCCCCTCGCGGGCCCACTGACAAGCTCGCCGGCTTGGCGCCTTCGATGATCAGTGGGGGACCGAGCCGTCCGTTATCACAGGACAAGAGGCTGAAACCCTGATGCGAATTTCAGGAAAAGAGGGATTAGCCACTGACGCTTCGGCGCACGACGCCGGCGACGAAGGCTACAGCAAGTCCCTGAAGCCACGGCATATCAGCATGATGGCGATCGGTGGCGCGATCGGCACCGGCCTGTTCCTCGGCGCGGGCGGCAGGCTGAACTCGGCGGGCCCAGCGCTCGCGATCATCTACGCCATTTGCGGCGTATTCGCCTTCTTCGTGGTTCGCGCACTAGGCGAGTTGGTATTGCACCGCCCGTCATCAGGTGCGTTCGTCTCCTATGCGCGAGAGTTCCTGGGCGAGAAAGGTGCCTTTGTCGCCGGCTGGATGTATTTCCTGAACTGGGCGACGACCGGCATCGCCGACATCACCGCGATCGCGATCTATGCGCACTACTGGGCGATGTTCTCCAGCATCCCCCAGTGGATTCTGGCACTGATCATGCTGGCCGTCGTGCTGACCCTGAACCTCGTTTCGGTGAAGGTCTTCGGTGAGATGGAGTTCTGGTTCGCCATCATCAAGGTCGGTGCCGTGGTGCTGTTCATGGCGATCGCGATCTTCCTGCTGGTCACCGGTACGCCGGTCGACGGGCACACGCCAGGGCCGCAGCTGATCGCGGACGGCGGCGGCATCATGCCCCACGGTCTCCTGCCACTGGTCCTGGTCATGCAGGGTGTCGTGTTCGCTTACGCCGCAGTGGAACTCGTCGGTGTCACCGCAGGCGAGACGGCCGAGCCTGCGAAGGTGATGCCGAAGGCGATCAACTCGATCATGTGGCGAATCGGCGTGTTCTATGTCGGCTCGGTCGTGCTGCTTTCCATGCTGCTGCCGTCGGACAAGTACCGTGCCGGCGAGAGCCCGTTCGTCACGGTTCTGTCCAGCATCGGTGTCCCCGCCGCCGGCGACGTGATGAACCTGGTCGTGCTCACCGCGGCGCTGTCCAGCCTGAACTCGGGTCTCTACGCCACCGGCCGTATCCTGCGTTCGATGGCGAAGACCGGTTCCGCGCCTGGATTCACCGGTGTGATGAACAAGAGCCAAGTGCCCTATGGCGGCATCCTGCTCACCGGCGCTGTCTGTGTGCTCGGCGTCGGTCTGAACTATTTGGTGCCGGCGAGCGCGTTCGAGATCATCCTCAACTTCTCGGCGGTCGCGATCGTCGCCACGTGGGGATTGATCGTCATCTGTCACTTGGTATTCGTGAAGCGCTCGAAGGCGGGCCTGGTCGAGCGGCCGGGTTACCGGCTGCCGTGGACGCCGGTAACGCAGTACGTCACCCTCGCCTTCTTGGCGTCGGTGCTCGTCCTCATGTGGCTCGACGAAGGTGCGGGCCGCGTGACCCTGCTGTGCTTGCCGATCATCGCGACGGCCCTCGTCATGGGCTGGTTCGCCAGCCGACGCAAGCGAAAGCAGCTCGCCGAGGTGGGCATGGACTCGGAGTAGCGAAAGGGAGCTTTCCCCGCATCCTTGCGGGGAAAGCTCCCCCTCGCCTCTTCATCCGAGGGAAGACGCTTTTGCGCCGTCCAGCCTCGGCGTCGAGGTGACCCGGTGACGATCGGCCCGACCTGTCCGCGCAGAACACCAGGTTGCCGCTGATGTCGCGGATCTGGTTCTCCATCACCGGGTTCCGGCGAGCAGCCGCTGCAGCCGATAGGGCCGACCTGCCAACATTCCCGAAGAAGGTGCGAGCAGATGCGCTACGAGGCCGATCAGCCGGCTGACTGGCGTCCGCGACTCGATTCGCGCTCGGCTGTCCGCGATCGCGGACAGCGGCACACCCCAGCGCGCCGGACCGAGACGGCTCAACGCCGTGATCGGCGAGTTGCTCCATTGGGCCGTGTATCAACCCGGCCTCGGCGACCCCCGAGGACGAAACATCGACATGACCACCTTCGAGCAAGAGACAGGCAATCCTCCAGCTCCCGGACGCTCCGTGACGAAGTACGCGTCGCGTTTCTGGGGCGAACGTCCACTGAGGACCTGCAAGACCCACGCCAATCGATGCTGCGCCAGCTGGCCAACTGCAAGTCGGCGATACCCGAGTCTTGGGTCATCGTCGCGCACTTCTACGACGTCGAGTCCGGCCGTACGGAACTCGGCGACCGCGGGCGAGGGCGAACTACGAGCGCTTCGACATCCCTGTCCCTCGTGCAGGCGGAATCGCCGACCTTCTCGTGGAGGCTCCGCGTCGCACCCGGACATTCGACGTAGTCATCTGCCTTCGAGGGCCTGTCCGTCGAGCGGGAGCTCGAACGGGCGGACGTCCCACTGTTCGCATCGAATGAATCGATCACCCTCTCCGGCAGCCGCGCCCAGCGCGTCCTCCAGCGGCGCATCAACCAGTCCATCGCCGAGTACGAGGTCCTCAACACCCTCGAGTAGTCCTGGGGCGGGCTCTGTGCCCACGTCCGAGACGGCTGGAACATCGGCATGCCACCGTACGGCTCCGTAGTCGACGTACTGAAGAACCCCAAGTACACGGGCTACCAGGTCTTCAACCGCCGCGCGACCACGTCCAAACGAGGCAAGGTCAATGAGCCGTTCAAGTGGGCGTGGTCTCCGAAACCGATTCACGAACCGCTGATCCCCCAAGTGGATGTTCGACGAACTCACCAGCCGTCGGACAGGCAGGCGGGGGTCTCGGGCCGACGACGTGCCCAGCACAAACCCGAGTACAGAACGGACGTACGTCTTCCGCGGCATGGTCTTCCACAGCTGCGGAAGACGCATGGCCGGTGACACAAAACACAACCGGCTTTTCTACTACCTGTACTGGCCGGGCAAGAACAACCGCGGCGACGCCGGACCGCACGCCGGGCTTCCCTCGGCGATCCGGATCCGCGAAGACGAGCTACTTGAAGCAGTTTCGGCTTTCTACGCCGACCGCCTCTTCAGCCCCGCACGACGGGGCATCATCGAAGCTGATCTGGCCACAGTGGACGACAGCGCCGCTCAAGAGCGTCGAGCCGAGCGAGAGCGCGTCCAACGCCAACTGGCCGAAGTGACCCGGCGGCAGGACTCTGTTCTGCGGCAAGCGCAAGACGGTACCCCCGACGACCCCTTCGCCAAGGCACTTCGCCAGAACTACAACAAGCTCGAAGACGACAAGACGACCGCCTTGGCGGCGATCGCCCACCTCGACGCGGAAGACAAGAAGCAGCCAGCGAAGGCCACGTCGTCAGACCTGACCTGTCTCGAAGCACTTCCGCATCTTCAGCTCAACTTGGCCAAGGCGCCTCAGGCGCTGCTTCGTCAACTCTTCGAAATCACCCAGCTCAGTGTGAAGGTGCATGGCGTGGGAAACCACGTGACCATTACCATCAAACTGCCGGTCGATCAGGTACCGGAAACAGCTGTAGCCGCAGAAAGGATCAGCGACGCGATGACTTCCACCGAAATGCAAAAAGTCCCGACCGCTTCGGTCGAGACTTCTTGGGTAGAAGCTGCGCGTACCCCCGATGGGATTCGAACCCACGCTACCGGCGTGAGAGGCCGGCGTCCTAGGCCGCTAGACGACGGGGGCTAGGATCTTCTCCTCTGAGAGGAGATTTTCAGTTGTTCACCTGCTGTGTTGCTGTGGAGAAACTTACCAGACCGGGTTTCCCACCTTAACAGGGGGGTCACTCTGTGTTTCACTCCGGAGAGTTCTCCAGCTGGGGTACCAGGACTCGAACCTAGACTAACTGGACCAGAACCAGTCGTGCTGCCAATTACACCATACCCCAGTGAGGTGCTGGTCAGTAAACCAACACTGCCGATCTTGACCGGCTCAGCACCGCACGAGAGGAAATACTAGAGCACGCTGTTCCGCACCGTGAAAGCGGGGGTCTCCGTGGCGCGCTGGGCCGGGACACCGAGCTTCGCGAACTCGGAAACGAGCAGCTCAGGCAGCTCGTCGAGGCCGGAGATCGTGTGCACGCCCGCCGGGGCGCGCTCGGCGATGCCGTCCCGATCGAGCCAGACGGCGCCCAGGCCTGCGTCGCGGGCCCCGATGGCGTCAGTGTCGAGTTTGTCGCCGACGTGGACGGCCTGCGCCGGGTCGCAGCCGAGGCCGAGGCAGACGGAGTGGAACATCGCCGGGTCCGGTTTGGCTACTCCGAGTTCACCGGCGATGGCCACGTGATCGAAGAACCGGGCGAGGCCGAGATCGGCGATCTTCTTGCGCTGATGCGTGCCCGAGGCGTTCGTGACGGCCGCGACGAGGACACCGGCGGCCCGTAGCCATTCCAGGCACGGAAGGACATCTTCGAACAATTGCCACGAACGGGTGAGGATTTCACGACGGCGTCTTTCGAAGCCGTTGACCTGCTCTTCGTCGGCGAGAATGCCGATCTCCGCCAGGAAGCATTCAGTACGCTTGTGATGCATGGTCGTGTAATCGATTTCACCCGCGACCACCAGCGCGACATGTTCTTCGGTGATGAGATCCCACAGCGGCCAAAGGTCGTTCTGGCCGGTGAGGGCGCGCAGGCTGAGCCGGATCGCGGCCGTGCAGTCGATCAGGGTGTCATCGATGTCGAGACACACCAACCGCAACTCCGGGGGCTCCCAAGGGGCTCCATCCGGAGCGTCCGGCGTGGTTCGTGACGAGGTCCGGGGCACGAGAGCGAAATCCACCAAGTGAGGCTAGGGCACGCAGCGCGATCGCGACTCTGCCGATGAGGTGATAAAGGCTGCTCTGTTCCGGCGCGGGCACTCTACTCCCAGTTGGTGAGATGACGTGTTTTAGTTACCGGGCAACGGCCAACACGGGCGGCCGGGTGAAATGTCAAGACCCGGCGGCCGATCCGATTCGGAGCGCGCACGCCCTGTGATGGCAACGGATTTCCCTGTCCGGCTTGGGTGCCGGACCGTCCACAAGGGCGCTTCCGCGATCGCTGTCCTTCGAGGACCGTCCCGCCCAAATCAGGTCCTTTTTGGACGGTCGCCTCGGCTCCCGCGAAGGGCACGGCGAACCGGCGAGACCGGCCATGACCCGAACGGCGCATGCGCCCGGATGGCGCTTGACGCGCCGGCCGGGCAGGTGCATGCTGAGTTTATTCAACAGGTGATGAATAAGTGTTCCGAAGGGGTGGGAACGGATGAACGAGCGCACGAACTGCGTGGTCGTCGGCGGTGGACCCGCCGGCATGGTCGCCGGGTTGCTGCTGGCCAGGGCCGGAGTCGAGGTCACGGTGCTGGAGAAGCACAAGGACTTCCTTCGGGACTTCCGCGGCGACACCGTGCACCCGTCGACGTTGACGTTGCTCGACGAGCTGGGCCTCGGTGAAAAACTCCTCAGCCTGCCGCACAGCGAGATCTCCTACGCCGGCTTCCCCGCCGAGGACGGCACGATGATGCGCCTGGCCGACTTGACCCGGCTGAAGGTGGCGCATCCCTACATCGCGATGGTCCCGCAGTGGGACTTCCTGGACCTCCTCGCCGACGCCGGCGGGAAGGAGCCCACGTTCACGCTGCGGCGGAGCACCGAGATGACCGGGCTGATCATGGAGCAGGGCCGCGTGAGCGGGGTCCGCTACCGCACCGCCGAAGGCGACACCGGCGAACTACGCGCCGACCTGGTGATCGCCGCCGACGGCCGTTGGTCACTGGCCCGGCGCGAGGCCGGGCTGATCCCGAAGGAGTACGACACCCCGTTCGACGCGTGGTGGTTCCGGATCTCGCGGCAGGACGGCGAGCTCGAGGGCAGGCTGACGCCGAAGATGCGGAATCGCCGGTTCGCCGTGCCGCTGCCGCGGAAGGGCTACTTCCAGGTCGCCTACCTCGGCCCGAAGGGCGACGACCTGCGGACCAAGGGCATCGAATGGTTCCGGGAGAACGTGGCCGAAGTCTGCCCCGAGTTCGCCGATCGCGTGGACGAGCTGAAGACGACGGACGACGTCAAGTTCCTCGACGTCAAAATGAACCTGCTGCGGAAGTGGCATCTCGACGGGCTGCTGTGCATCGGTGACGCGGCACACGCGATGTCACCGGTCGGCGGGGTCGGCATCAACCTCGCGGTGCAGGACGCGGTCGCGGCCGCCACCCTGCTCGCCGAGCCGCTGCGCCGGGGCAGGCCGGCCGCGACGGACCTGGCGAAGGTCCGCAAACGCCGTCTCGCGCCCACGATGCTGGTGCAGGGGCTGCAACGACTGTTGCACAAGAACATCATGCGGCCGGTCATGGAGGGCAAGCGCAACGGCCCGCCGCAGGCGATGGTGAAGCTGTTCAGCCGCTTCCCCGTGCTGTCCTACTTCCCCGCGCGGCTGCTGGGGCTGGGGCTGCGGCCCGAGCACGCCCCGGCCTTCGCCCGGCGGGCTATGGAGCCCGCGGACGGCTAACGTCCGGATGTCATGAAAGGGTCGTTCAGGACGTTTTTTGTCCTGAACGACCCTTTCATGACACTTGGGTCAGACGTCCTGGACCGGGTTGGTCAGGGTGCCGATGCCTTCGATGGTGATCGAGACCGACTGGCCGTCTTCGATCGGGCCGACGCCCTCGGGCGTGCCGGTCAGGATGACGTCGCCGGGCAGCAGGGTCATCACGCCGGACACGAACTCGACCAGCTCGGGGATCTTGTGCACCAGGTCCGACGTCCGGCCGTCCTGCTTGAGCACACCGTCCACCTCGGACTTGAGCGCCAGGTCGGCCGCGTCGAGCGAGGTCTCGATCCACGGACCCAGCGGGCAGAAGGTGTCGAAACCCTTCGCCCGGCCCCACTGGCCGTCGGACTTCTGCAGGTCACGCGCGCTGACGTCGTTCGCGACGGTGTAGCCGAGGATCGCGGCGGCCGCACGGGCGGCGGGCACGTTCTTGACCGGCTGGCCGATGACGATCGCCAGCTCACCCTCGAAGTCCACCCGGCCGACGCCGCGAGGACGCCGGATGGGCACGTTGGGGCCGACCACCGTGGTCGACGGCTTGAGGAACAGCATCGGGTCCGTGGGGACCTCGTTGCCGAACTCGGCCGCGTGCTTGGCGTAGTTCCGGCCGACCGCGATCACCTTCGACGGCAGGATCGGCGCGAGCAGCCGGACATCGGCCAGCGGCCAGCGTTTGCCGGTGAAGTTGGGGTTCTTGCCGAAGGGGTGCTCGGCGATTTCCAGTACCTGGGCGTCGTCGCCGTCCCCTTCGATCGAAGCGAACGCGACACCACCAGGATGAGCAATTCGGGCTAGGCGCACGCCGTCCACCCTACGTGTGCCGATCACGGCCACCTCAGCGCGGATACACCGAAAGCCACCGAAGTGCACCCGTCCAGGTGCTGTGCGCCCAACCACGCAAGCGCGACCATCGAAAGTCAGGCCGATACACGGTGGGCGAGGCGAAGGCCGCGAGATGAATGCCGACGCGTATCCCCCGGATCCGGTGGTCGTCCCGCGCCAGCTGCCTTTCCCGCCGCCCTGGCTGGTCGGCCGCGAGGAAGAAACCGCCGTCCTGACCGAGACGCTGAACCTGCGAGCCGACCCGGCGTCCGTGGTGGTCGTCGAGGGGCCTGGCGGTGTGGGGAAGACGACACTCGCGCTGCACTGGGCACACCAGCACCTCGACCGGTTCCCCGACGGCCAGCTCTACACCGATCTGGGTGGCTTCGACCGGCCGTCCGATTCGCCGTCGACGGTGTCGGTGCTGCACTCCTTTCTCGGCGCCTTCGGGGTGGCGCCCGCCGCGCTTCCCGCGGACGAGCGATCAGCCGCGGCGCTCTACCGCAGTGTGCTGGCCGGGAAGCGGACGCTCATCGTGCTCGACAACGCGGCGGACCTCACCCAGGTGGCGCCGCTGCTGCCCGGCAGTCATTCCTGCGCTCTCCTGGTGACCAGCAGGACGAACATGGCAGGCCTCCGGCTTCGCGGCGCGACGTCGCTCCGGCTCGACGCGCTGTCGAAGAGGGCGGCCCGCGACCTGCTGGCCCACCAGGTCGGCAAGGGCAGGGTCCTGGACGAACCCGAAGCCGCGGACGTCCTACTGGCCTACTCGGCGGGTCTGCCACTGGCGGTCTCGCTGCTCGCCGCGCGCGCGGCGAGCAGGCCCGGCCTGCCGCTGGTCCGTGACGGCCGACGAACTGCGGGGCTCCAGCGGCCACCTGGACACCTTCGACGCCGGCGACGGCTCGGCCGATCTGCGGACCGTCCTTTCCTGGTCGTATCGCGGCCTGGGAATCGACGAGGCCGGCGGCTTCCGGCTGCTCGGTCTGCTCCCCTTGCCCGAGTTCGACGAGGCGGCCGTGGCGAGCCTGCTCGCACTGGGCACCTCGCGCACGACCGCCCTCCTGCGCTCCCTGGATCTCAAAAGCCTTCTGCGCCAACATTCGCCGAAGCGCTATCGGCTGCACGACCTCGTGCACCGCTACGCGGGCGAACTCGCGGAACGACTCGACCCCACGGCCGAACTCGTCTCGGCCAGGCGGCGCATGGTGGATTTCTACCTCCACACCGCGTTGCACGCCGACCGCTCGTTGTACCCGCACCGAAGCAGACCCGCCCCTCCCGCACCCGAAATCGGGGTGAAAGCCCTTGAGTTCGCCGGGGAGACGGCTGCCTTGGCCTGGTTCGCCGCCGAACACCACACACTGCTCGCCATGCAGCGACTCGCCGCGGCGGAAGACCTGCCGACGCGAGTGTGGTGGTTCGCCCGCGTCCTCGACACCTACCAGCACCGGCAAGGGCTCATCCACGACAACGTCGAGACCTCACGACTCGGGGTCGACGCCGCGGAGCACCTCGGATCTCCCGTCATGAGCGTTCTCGCGCAGCGGCAACTGGGCCGGGCCTGCACCCGGGCGAGTGAGCTCGACGAGGCACTGAAGTGGCTGTCTCGTGCGCTGGCCGCGGCAGCCGGGGATGAGGAACAGGCACATACTCATCATGACCTCGCCCGGGTCCACGCACGTCGCGTGGATCGCGAGAACAGTCTGCGGCACGCCGAGCGGGCGCTCGATCTGTATCGCCGGGCCGGAAACCAGGTCGGCGAAGCGCACGCGCTGAACGCGGTCGCGCGCCACTACGCGGACCTGGGCGACCACGACCGGGCCCACCAGTACGCGACCATCGCTCTTTCCCTGCACGAAAGACATGACAACGGCAGCGGTATGGCGGTCACCCTCGACAATCTCGGCTCCATCGCCCGCGACGCCGGTCATCCCCAGGAGGCGGAGCGTTCGTATCTCCAGGCGCTGGAGCTCAGTCTGGGACAGGACAATGTGTTCTTCGCCGCGGAAGTGTCCGAGCACCTCGCGGAAGCGCAGTTCTCCCATGGCCGGCTTGACGAAGCGGCGCAGTACTTCAAGCGGACCTACGAGCTCTACGTCGCCCAGTACCGTCTCCCCGACGCCGAGCGTATCCGGGGCCGGCTCGCCGGGCTGCCTTTCCAGCTGGCCCGATCAGTCTTGGCTGCGCAGTTTGCGGGCGATCTCCTTCCATTCCGCGCGCCGGGTCCACCGGCCGCCGACGTACTCACCGATCCGGCGGCTCCGCTCCTCCAGGCCGCGTAGCCGCACCCGGGGATCGGCGAACAAGCGCTCACAGATCCTGACGTCGGCGCGTTCGACGCCGGCCACGCCCGGCGCCAGTTTGGCCAGCAGCCACTGGCAGGTCGCGGAGGAGTAAGGCAGTGAGATGTCGTCGAAGAACCCCAGCGCCAGGCTGATGTCCTTCTCCGCGTTGGCGAGCGCGTCACGTCCGCTTTCCTTCAGCCTCAGTTCCGCTCTCGCCAGATGTGCCGATCCGAGGAGTTCGGCGTAGGAAGCGCCATCGTTGACATGCCCCGCCAGCGACATGAGCGCCTTGTCCACCAGTTCCCTGGCCTTGGGCAGTTCGCCGCGGGCGATGCAGATCCGAACCCGCAGGACGAGCAGTTCGTGGTATTCGCGGGCCCGATCCGGAGGAAGGTAGCCGACCGCTTCACCGGCCAGCCTGTTCGCCCGGTTCAGCGCGGAGCGCCGTCGTTCCAGGCGATACCGGGCGAACCAGATACCGGCGAGGACGTTGCGGCACGCGCCGTACTCACCACCGGCGGGATCGAACGCGTAAAACCTCGCGCTCGCGTCCTTGGCGCACTCGACCGCTTGGTCCAGATGATGCCTGCGCGCGTCCGGCCGCGAATCCTCGGCGAGCCCGCAGTGCAGGATCGCGAGCAGCCGTTTGCCGAAGGCGACCATCCAGCCGTCATTGCAGGCCCTGGCCAGCCGGATTCCTTCCTCCACAGTGGACAGCGCGGCGGTCAGCTCGTGCATCCGGTGCTGGTGCCAAGCCTGGCACCGGAGCAACAGCCACGCCCGGATCTTCCGGTCTTCGATCGTCGTCATCTCATCCGGCAGGGCGCGGAAGCAGCACCCGGTCACCCGCAGCATCAACTCCACGCTTCCCGCGGCCTTGACGATCCGTTCCACGGCGGGCAGTGCTCGGAAGAGTTCGTCACGACTCGATTCGGGCACGATGCCGAGCCACTCGTGCACCAGGCCGGGGCTTGAGGCCGCTGAGGGCGATGCCGCCTCGAGGGCACGCAGGAGCGCCACGTTCGCGTCGACCGGCTCCGGCGCGGTCGTCGTCCGCACCGGCGCGGGCATCGTGCCCAGCGCGAGCAGACGGCGGACGATCTGGTCGAGGCCGTCCTCGCTTTCCGCGTCGAACCGTGAGATCACCAGATTCTTCAGCAGGGCCGGAGCGAGGTCGGCGGAGAAACCGGGATCGGCGACCGGGATCACGGGACATCCCCCGGAGTCGGTGTGGTCGTAGATCCGTCTCTGCACGACACGGCTTTCGAACAGGACACCCTTGCGAGTGGCCGTACCGTCGCAAGCGCCGAACCGCAGCACGTAGTCGGGTGACAACACGCAGAGCACCGGATGGTTCAGCACGGAGCCGACGATCCATTCCGGCAGGGACGCCGGATTCCCTTCCGGGAGGTCCCGGTCCCAGACAACCTCGACCCCGCGCCTTCGCAGGGCTTCGGCCAGCGCTTGAGCGACCTTCCTGCCCTCGATGTCGTGGGCATAGCTGATAAAGACCCTCATTTGGATCCTCCAGGCACGAAACGACGTCCTGCCGCTTCGGCGGACAAGGCCATTCGCCGCCCTCCGGCGGTCGCCGCGCTGTTCGCCCGTCCGCTCGGACAGGTGAACACCAACGGCCACCGATACGGGGGCAGCCTCTGGAGGCGATGAGGTCGTATGCTGGCGATTCGGCAGTACGCCCATGCCTCGCGACACGGTGAGTCCTGTGGGTATTGCCACGCGGGCGGCTTCTGTGCCAGCAGAAGCCGCCCTTTCACGTCGGGCTATCTCATTCTTCCTCCAGCCCTGCCAGTGCCTTGTCGATCACCCGCGGGGTTTCCTCGGGCGGCAGCGCGGCCTCTTCGAGCTGGTAGAAGATCTTGACGAACTCGGCCGCTTTGTCGGCTCCCGCGGCGTCGTCGTAGTAGACGTCCCCATCCGGCTGCTCGACGGTCAGGAAAAGGTCGTCCAGCTCCTCGGAAAGCTCCAGGACCTGGAACGAGCTACGCATACCGGGCAGGAAGCCCGCCTTGAACGGCAAGATCTGAATGGTCGCGTTCGGCTGCTCCGCGACCGTCTTCAGGCGCAGCAATTGCGCACGCCAGCCGTCGATTTCGGTGACCCGCCGGTACAGCACGGACTCGTCGATCACGAAGAAATGCTGCAGTTCGAGATCGTCCAGCCGATGCTGCCGGGTCGCGCGAGCGGTGAGGCCCCGCTCGACTCGTTCCTCGTCCGTGGTGAACTTCGTCATCACCGCACGGCTGTAGGCGGGCACCTGGAGCAAGCCGGGCACCAGCAGAAGCTGGAACTGACGGACGAGAACGGCCGACGCCTCCAAACCGAGGAACTTGACGAATTCCGAGCGGTAGTGCCGCCGGTACTCGTCCCACCAGGCCGGCTGCTTTCCCGCCTTGGACAGCTGCACGTAGAATTCGACCCGATCTCGATCAGTGATCCCGTACTGGAGCAGCAGTGCCTTCAAATCGGTGGTCGACAACCCCACCGAGCCGTTCTCGATGCGGATGAGCTTGGAAACCGACCAATCGAGCGCCTCGGCGACCTCCTTCTGCGTGAGCTTCAAGGTCTCTCGGGCCTCCCGCACAGCCGCCAGTAGGCGCCGCTGGCTGCTCGCCGGAGATTGAGCCCTTGTCATGATCCGATTTCCTCCTCTGATGGGTGTCGGTCTGCCAGATAGCAGAACGATAGCATCCAGTGTGACAGACGTCATATGGACTGCTGCATTCGGACACCTTTCATTAGGGGAGGCGGCACTATGCCATATCGCATGCAACTATCTAGATAAATGCATATGGCGTGGTCAAATAAAGATCAAGTCCTGCCGGGTTCCGGCAGGGCTTGATCACGAAACTCTCGATCTCAGTGGCGCAAGGAACTTTCGATGAAAGCCATCCAGGACGCATGCGGAAAAGTCAGAATCGCGTCCGGAGCCTTCGAATCGCGAACGTAGATCACGTCCAGCACAGAGGAAACCTCAACGCACTCATCCTCTTTGTTGTCGCTATGCGAACTTTTGACCCAGGTCAGCCGCGTGAAATCGGTTTCCTCCGGCAGCCGGTCATCTCGCAACGCCACATGTGCCCCCGATCCTCGGCAGGCACGCTCGACCGGTCGCAGGCGAGACGACACCTGTCCCCTTGCAGGCCATCGTTCAGGTCAGCGGCGGAGCGTGATCGCCAAACACCGCCGACAGGCGGATTTTCACCTACCGTCGCCGTTCGATGACCTGCTGCGTCAGGGATTCCCGCCTTCGCTGAGGGACTTGTGCACGAGCGCGTCGCACAGCGCGAGCCAGCTCGCTTCGACGATGTTGCCGTGCACGCCGACGGTGGTCCATTCCCGTTCACCGTCGCTGGTCTCGACGAGCACGCGCGTAACGGCGTCGGTGCCCGGATGGCCGGGCAGGATCCGCACCTTGTAGTCGGCCAGCTCGACACTGTCCAACCAGGACAGGTGCGGGCTGAGCGCCTCGCGCAGCGCGGCGTCGAGCGCGTGCACCGGGCCGTTGCCCTCGGCGGTCGCGATCACGCGCTGCCCGGCGACGTGCACCTTCACCGTCGCTTCCGAGACGACCTCGCCGTCGGACCGGTGGTCGAGGACGACCCGGTACGACTCGAGTTCGAACGGCGGCTCGTCGAGGACGTCGCTCTGCGGGCCGTCGACCTCCCGCCGCAGCAGCAGCTCCAGTGAGGCGTCCGCGGCTTCGAAGGACCAGCCTTCGGATTCGAGTTTCTTCACTTTGCGCACGGCGCTCGTCAGCGCCTCGGGCTGGCCGGCAAGGTCGACCCCGAGCTCACGTCCCTTGAGCTCCAGGCTGGCCCTGCCGGCCATCTCGGTGACCAGTACCCGCATGTCATTGCCGACAGAAGCTGGATCGATGTGGTTGTACAGCAACGGATCCACCTTGATCGCGCTCGCGTGCAGTCCCGCCTTGTGAGCGAAAGCCGACGCCCCTACGTAAGCCTGGTGGGTGTAGGGGGCGAGGTTGGCGATTTCGGCAAGAGCATGGGAGACCCGGGTGAGCTCGGCGGCACCTCCGGTCGGGAGGACCTCCATCCCGAGCTTGGTCACCAGATTTCCCGTCACGGCGAACAGATCGGCGTTACCCGCCCGTTCGCCGTAACCATTGGCGGTGCACTGGACGTGCGTCACGCCGGCCTGCACGGCGGCGACGGAGTTCGCCACCGCGCAGGAAGTGTCGTCCTGACAATGGATCCCGAGCCGGAATCCGGTCCTTTCCTTGACCTCGCGGACGGTCTCCGCGAGGCCGAGCGGCAGTTGACCGCCGTTCGTGTCGCACAGCACGGCGACGTCCGCACCCGCGTTCATCCCCGCGTCGAGCACCTTCAGTGCGGTGTCCGGGGAGAACGCGTAGCCATCGAAAAAGTGTTCCGCGTCAAGGAAGACGCGGCGTCCTTCGCCGACGAGGAACGAGACGGTGTCGCGCACCATCTCGCACGCTTCGTCGACGTCGACCCGCAGCGCGCGTTCGATGTGGCGAAGGTCCGATTTGGCCACCAGTGTGACCACCGGCGCCTGGGAATCGAGCAGGGCCCGCACCTGCTTGTCCTGCTCCGCCTTGGCGCCTGCCTTCCGCGTCGCGCCGAAGGCCACGAGCGCGGCGTGGTCCAGTTTCAGTTCGCCCGAAGCGGCGCGGGCGAAGAATTCCGTGTCCTTGGGCAGCGCGCCCGGCCATCCGCCTTCGATGAACCCGACCCCGAGATCGTCGAGCAGCCTCGCAACCGCCAGTTTGTCCGTGACGGAGTAGGAGATTCCCTCGCGCTGCGCGCCGTCGCGCAACGTCGTGTCGTACAGGTGGAAAGCATCGCCGAGCGGTGTATCGGCGGGCTCCTTGCGAGTCACGGGAATCTCCTTGTGGAGGGAGGCAAAGCTGGTTCAGGCAACAAAAAAACCTCCCGCATGGGTGCGAGAGGTTGCGCGCCGGGGGCTCTTGTGGAGCTGTTATCCGGCGCGCTCGGCGATAATGATGGTGCAGGAGGTCACGAACGCATCATGGCACACGCTCCACCGGGCGTCCACAGGCCGGGCGAGAGTTCCCACCTTCTGGGAGGCTTGGCTGCAATGAAGGGGCCTTTCATAGCAAAATTTGCTATGAAAGGCCCCTTCATTGCACAGGTACTATTGCGTGACCGGGCGCACGTTCGACGACACGAGGGCCGCCAGCCGGTCACCGATCGCGTGCGTCGCACCGGGCGACGCCTGATCGCGCGTCGCGAGATCGAAGGCGACCGACGCCTCGATCCGCCGCGCCGATTCCTTCTGTCCCAAGTGGTCCAGCAGCAGCGAAACCGACAGCACCGCGGCGGTCGGGTCGGCGAGACCCTGGCCCGCGATGTCCGGCGCGCTGCCGTGCACCGGCTCGAACATGCTCGGGTTCCGCCGGGTGATGTCGAGGTTCCCGCTCGCCGCCAGCCCGATGCCGCCGGTCACCGCCGCCGAGAGGTCGGTGACGATGTCGCCGAACAGGTTGTCGGTCACCACGACGTCGAACCGGGACGGGTCGGTCACCAGGTGGATCATCGCCGCGTCCACGTGGGAGTAGGCGACGGTCACCTCCGGGTGCTCCAGCGAGACCTCTTCGACGATCCGCGACCACAGCGAACCCGCGTACTCCAGCACGTTCGTCTTGTGCAGGAGCGTCAGGTGCTTGCGCGGCCGCGCCTCGGCGCGGTTGAACGCGTCGGTCACCACACGCCGGACGCCGAACGCCGTGTTGACGCTGACCTCCGTCGCGATCTCGTGCTCGGTGTCCTTGCGCAGCAAGCCACCGTTGCCGGCGTAGGGGCCTTCGGTGCCCTCACGCACGACGACCATGTCGATCTCGCTCGAGTCGGCGAGCGGGCCGCGCACCCCCGGGTACAACCGGGCGGGGCGCAGGTTCACATGGTGGTCGAGCTCGAACCGGAGACGCAGCAGCAGGCCGCGCTCCAGAATGCCGCTCGGCACCGTCGGGTCGCCCACCGCGCCCAGCAAAATCGCATCGTGCTGACGGAGTTCACCGAGTACCGACTCCGGCAGCAGCTCACCGGTGGAGTGCCACCGGGCGGCGCCGAGGTCGTAGTTCGTGGTCTCCGCCGTCGGAACGACCTCACCGAGCACCTTGAGCGCCTCGGCGACCACTTCGGGCCCGATCCCGTCTCCTGGGATCACCGCGAGCCGCATCCACACACCTCCGTAGACCAGGCCACCGGCAGTCCGGATGGCCCATCCGCAAGAAAACGCCAGCAGCGGAAGGTTACCGGCTGTAGCCCGGTAGCCGTAGCCGCACCACCCTTATGCCGGAGCCTCCCACAGAGCGAGACAGCCGAAAGAGTGAATAAAAGAAGGGACGCCCTGGCGGAAAGCATGCCGCCAGGGCGTCCCTCACCTCATCGAACTCGAGCTATCGCACTATCGCGTCAGCCCACACCGATCGGCTGACGGCCGGTGTGCCGCCCGCCGTTGCCCGGCCGGTCGACGCCCGCGTTGCCGTTCCCCGCGTTCGTCTGGATCTTCACCACGTTCGCCCGGTTGCCCGAGGCGTTGTGGTGATCGATCGCCAGCAGGCCGAGGACGGTGTCCTGGGCCGCCGGGTTGCGGTTGACCACCAGCGCCGTGCCCGGCTTCGCGACGTAGCCCAGCGCGGAGTCGCCGCCGCCCTGGACCGAGTACGCGGGAGCCAGCGCGTCGAACGCGAGCGGCGTGCCGACGTAGTCGATCGTCGACGAGCCCGCACCCGGTGCCGCGTAGAACCCGGAGGTCCCGACCGTGTAGCTGATCTTGTGCGACGCGGCGTTCGGGTCGATGCCCAGCGCGGCGATGCTCACCGGCAGGACGACGACGTTGGTGTCGAACACGTTCGTGTCGACGTCGCCGAGCTGGCCGTTGACCGGCTGGATGTCCACCTGCGGGAAGCCCGGCTTCAGTGCCACGGTGACCGCCACGAGGACGTCGGTGGCCGTCACCTTGGTGACATAGGTCTCGAAGTCCGGCTGCCCGTCGCCCGTGGTGTCGATGTCGACGAACGGCGAGGTGTTGCTGCCCAGGTTGGCCAGGTCGCTCCAGGTGGTGAGACCGAAGGCCAGCAGCGCGTTCTCCGGCTCACCCTGCGCCTTGGCCAGCGGAGCCGTGGACGCCGCGCCGATGTAGCGCAGGTCGGCACCCTTGGCTGTCTGGTTCAGCGTGCAGTCGGTGGTGACGCCGCCGTCGCACTCGGGCAACTGCGGGGACTCCGCCTGCAGCTCGAGCACGCTGATCAGCGAGCGGTAGCGCTGCGCACCGGTGCCCTGGTCCACGCCCTTGCCGGTCAGGTTCAGCACGGCCTGGTTCTGGCCGGCGCCGAAGTTGACGTTGCCCGGGGTGTTGATGGACGAGACGGGCTTCGGCGCGGAGTACACCGAAAGCCGCAGCGGAACCGTCGTGCCGCTCTTCGGGGTGAACGCGATCCGGCCGGAGGCGTCCGCCACGAACTGCCGGGCGAGCCCGACCTGCGCCGCCGCCATGGTCGGGTCCATGACCTTGCGGAGCGCCTTGGGGTCGGCGATCTTCAAGGTCACCTTCACCAGCGCGACACCGCGCGGGCTCAGCTTCACCGTCGGCTTGTCCACTGTGTACTCGACACCGGGGAGCGCGTTCACGGCTTCGTAGCCCACCGAGTACTCGACCGGCTTGATGCCCTTGTTGACCACCTTGACCGTCTTGGTCAGGGTGACCGGACCGCCCGCTTCGACGACGCCGAAGTTGACCGTCACGGAGCCGGGGTTGTCGACGACGTAGGCCAGGACCTGGTTGTCCAGCGCGGCCTTCGCGTCGATCCGGCCGCTGCCGACGCGCTGCGGACCGTAGGTGCGGCCCGAAGCGTCGTGGATGTCGTGCCCGGCGGTGTTGATGACCGAGGCCTTGACCTCTTCGACCGACCAGTCCGGGTGCGCCTGACGGATCAGGGCGGTGATACCCGAAGTGTGCGGAGCCGCCATCGACGTCCCGGAGATGACCAGGCGGCCCGCTCCGCTGCCGGCCAGCGCCGACGAGATCGAGTCACCGGGCGCCGCGACGTCCGGCTTGACGGCCGGTCCGCGCCCGCCACGCGAGGTGAACGAGCTCGGGGTATCCACAATGGACTGGTCGTAGGTCGGCACGGACACGCGGCCCTTGCCGGTCATGCGGACCTGCAGCGTGCCCGCGGTCAGCGCCGGGCGCAGCGAAGCGGTCGCGCCGCCGGTCAGCTGGAACGTCGGCGTGGCCGCGTTGCCCGCGATCCCCGCCGAGAAGTGCTCCAGCGTGGACGAGAACAGCGCGCCCTTGGCACCGGCGGCCTGGGCGTTGTTCGAGCGGACGCCCGAACCGCAGGCGCGGGTCGCGTCGTTGTCGTCCCATTCGAGCCAGGCGATCTTGCCCGCGACCTTGGCCTTGTCGGCGTCGGAGTACGGGAGGCAACCGGCCGCGTTGGCGGCGGACAGCGCGACGACCGGAGCGGTGACGTCGAGCGTGTCGTAGGTCGCGTAGTTCTGGCTGAACTGGCCGGTCTTCGAGCCCTTGACCCCGGCGGGGGCCACGGCCTCGACGGCGTCGCGCAGGACGGACGCGTCACGGCTGCTGGCGACGGTCAGTGCCTCGGGCGTGTTGCCCGGCGCGCCGCCGACGTCGTTGAGGTCGCCGCCGTTGCCCGCGGAGAACACCGGGACGACGTTGTTCGCGGCGATCTTGCGCACGAACAGCGAGTCCGGGTCGTCCGGGGTGGCGAAGTCGCCGCCCAGCGACAGGTTGACCACGTCGAGGTGGTCGGTGAAGTCGCCGTCACCGTCCGGGTCGAGCGACCAGTCGAGCGCCTGCGAGGTGACGTTGGTCGAGCCCTCGCAGCCGAAGACCTTGATCGCGTACAGCAGGGCCTTGGGCGCGGTGCCCGGGCCGATCTGCATCGCTTCGAGCTTCTTCTTGTTGAGCTTCTTGTAGTCGCCCGTGAACGTCTTGCCCGCTTCGTCCACACCGAACCCGGCGACCGTGCCCGCGACGTGCGTGCCGTGGTGGCCACAGGCGAGCGGGTTGGGGTCCGGCTTCGGGGTCTTGAGGGCCGGGTCGGCGCTGCCCGAGTCGTAGGCGTCGCCGACCAGGTCGATACCGCCGACGACCTTGTCGGTCGGGAAGGCCGGGGTGGCCTGGTCGCGGTTGATCGCCTTGTACGCCTCGACCGTGCCCGGACCGCCGAAGTCGGCGTGGGTGTAGTCGATGCCGTCGTCGATCACGCCGACGCGGATGCCGTCGCCGTAGCGGCCGGTCTGCTGCCAGGAGGCGAGCGTGTTGGTCAGCTGTACCGCGCTGGAGTTCGTGCGGGTCTTCGGCACGACCGTCTTGACCGAGACGACGTCCGGCCGCTTCGCCAGGTCGCGGATCTTCGCCGCGTCGGCCGTGACGACCGCGCCGGCGACCGCGTTGGAGGTCTGGGTGACCAGCTGGGTCCGGGCGTCCGCGGCCTTGAGCTGCCCGACGACGGAGTTCACCGTCGCGGCGGCGTCGGCCTTGGCGTTCTTCGCCGCCTTCTTGGCTTTCTCCTTGCCCGCGCCCTTGTTCTGCTCGACGTTGAAGGCGTCGACGGCGGGCTGCTTGGCCAGCTCGACGAACGCGGTGATCTGCCCCTGGGCGGCCTTGAGCTTCGGCTCGACCTTCCCCTGGAAGCCGTTACGGTCGATCTTCGCCGGCGTGATGCCGTCCGCGAGGGGGACGTCCTGTGCGGCTGCGGTCGCCCCTGTCATGGACGTCGCGAGCAACGCGGCGAAGACCGCGGCCGACGAGCGGATGGCCCATCGGGGTACGCGGGATCTGTTCATGAGTAAGTGCCCTCACTCGAGGCCTAGACTCGGAACCTGCCTGCCGCTCGAACACACCCCCGACGGTGAGCCCCGGCGCCGCGCCGTGCCCTTGACGGCGCGATGGTTCGGCCTCGCCGGAAGAACCTATCCGGGGACCAGCCCGACTTCAGTAGGCATTTTTCACCGTTATTGAATCTTGCTCTTCGCAACCCCGCGACTACCGGGGAAAAGTATTCTTGTAACGCCGGTAACGTGTTGCCATATAACGAAAGCCGCGTCCGAGGACGCGGCTTTCGTTACAGGCTTTTCAGGTCAGCCGAAGTTGACGGCCCGGATCGTGTGCGCACCGACGGTCGCGCCGATCGGCTCCAGCAGGTGCGAGTCCACCGAACGGTCCACACGCAACAGCATGACCGCGTCCGCGCCGTCGGTGGTCTGGCTGATCTGCGCGGCCTCGATGTTGATGCCCGCCTCGCCGAGCAGCGTGCCGACGCGGCCCATGATGCCCGGGCGGTCCGGGTACTCCAGCAGCAGCACGTTGCCCTCGGCACGCAGGTCGAAGTGGCGTCCGTTGACCTCGACCAGCTTCTCGACCTCGTCCTTGCCGGTGACCGAACCGGACACCGAAAGGGTCTGGCCGTCGGCGTAGACCGCGCGGACGGTGACCAGGCTGCGGAATTTGGGGCTTTCGGGCTCGGTGACCAGATCGACCTGGACACCCAGCTCCTCCGCCACGCGCGGCGCGTTCACGAAGGTGACCTGGTCCTCGACGACGCCGGAGAACACGCCGCGTTCGGCCGCGAGCGGCAGCACGCTGACGTCCTCGTTGGACAGCTCACCCTTGACCACGACGGTGACCGAGGTGGGCGCCTTCGGGTTGAGCGCGGTCAGCACGGTACCGAGCTTCTGGGTGAGCGAGAGGTACGGCCGGACGTGCTCGCCGACCGTGCCGCCGCCCGCGACGTTCACCGCGTCCGGCACGAAGTCGCCGCGCAGCGCGAGCAGCACGGACTTCGCGACGTCGGTGCCCGCGCGGTCCTGCGCCTCGGCCGTCGACGCGCCCAGGTGGGGGGTGACGACGACGTTCGGCAGGCCGAACAGCGGGCTCTCGGTGGTGGGCTCGGTGACGAACACGTCGATGCCCGCGCCGCCGACGTGGCCGGAGCTCACCGCGTCCGCCAGCGCCTGCTCGTCGATCAGGCCACCGCGCGCGGCGTTGACGATGATGACGCCCTGCTTGACCTTCTTGAGCGCCTCGGCACCGATCAAGCCCTTGGTCTCCGGGGTCTTCGGCAGGTGGATGGAGATCGCGTCGGCGCGCTCCAGCAGCTCGTCCAGCGTGACCAGCTCGATGCCGAGCTGCGCGGCGCGGGCGGCCGAGACGTAGGGGTCGTAGGCGATGAGCTTGGTGTCGAAAGCGGCGAGCCGCTGCGCGAACAGCTGGCCGATCTTGCCGAGGCCGACCACGCCGACGGTCTTGCCCTGGATCTCGATGCCGGAGTAGGCGCTGCGCTTCCACGCGCCGCCCTGGAGGCTCTGGTCCGCGGCCGGGACCCGGCGGGCGACCGCGAGCAGCAGCGCGACGGCGTGCTCGGCGGCGGAGACGATGTTCGACGTCGGCGCGTTGACCACCAGCACACCGCGCTCGGTGGCGGCGGGCACCTCGACGTTGTCCAGCCCGACGCCGGCGCGGGCGACGACCTTGAGCGAGGTGGTGGCGGCGAGGACCTCGGCGTCGACCTTCGTCGCGGACCGCACGAGCAGCGCGTCCGCCGTCTTCACGGCTTCGAGCAGCGCGGGACGGTCCGTGCCGTCCACATGCTGGACCTCGACCTCGTCGGAGAAGACACTCAGCACGGAGGGCGCGAGCTTCTCGGCGATGAGGACGACGGGCTTGTTCGGCTTGGTCACGATACGGCTCCCACTATCTGGTCTGTGCCTGCGACTCGGGGCTGATTGCCTTCTCGGCGGGAAAAAGTGCCTCGAAGCGGATGACGGTCACGCCGTTGTGCCCGGTTGCGCCGCAGTTTAGACCTGGTGACGCCGGGATTGTTAACTCGCCCGTAATCCCGCGAAAACGAGATCGAGGAGGCGTTCGAGCGCCTTGTCACCCGAAAGGTGTTCACTGGCCCAGGAAAGCGCGTGCAGCAGCACCAGTGATTCGTGCGCTGTGACATCCGCCCGGAGCTCACCCGAGGCCTTCGCGCGTTCCACCAGATGGGATACGGCGTCCCGCATGGCGTGACACGACGCGTACAACGGCGAGGTCTCGTCGTTGAGGACGTCGACCATCAGTTCGGGCAGCCCGCGGTAACTGGCCGACTGCCTGCCCATCCCGGCGAGCCAGGATTTCAGCGCGCCCAGCGGCTCCGGCGAGTCCAGGAGTTCGCGAGCGGCCGCGGCCTGCCCGTCGAACTGTTCGCGGAGCACAGTCTCGACCAAGGCCTCCCGGGTCGGGAAATGCCGGTAGAGCGTCCCGATGCCGACACCGGCCCGGCGGGCGATCTCTTCCAGCGAGGCCTCGACCCCATGCGCGGCGAAGGCGCGCCTCGCCTCTTCGAGGAGGCGCTCGTAGTTGCGCCTGGCGTCCGCGCGCAGCGGTTTCTTGTCGGTGTCCATCGCACTCCCGAGCCTAGTCTCGACAAATCGGAGGCCCCCTCCGTATAGTCTGACAGGGTAACCGGAGGGTGCCTCATGTTAGCTGGGGAGACTGAAGTGAACCTGATCGAAGAGACCCGTGACCGGCTGGGACCGGTGGGTGTCTGGCTGCCGCTCGGCATGACGCATCCGTCGCCCGACGAGGAGCTGGCGGCGATACGACGACTGGAAAAGCTGGGATACCGCACCGTGTGGGCCGGCGAGGGTCCCGGCAGCCGGGAGCTGTTCGCGCACGGCGGCATCACGCTCACGTCCACCGAACGGGTGGTGATCGGCACCGGGATCGCCAACATCTGGTCGCGGCCGGGACGCACCGCGCACGCCGGCGCGCGGACACTCGCGCACGCCTTCCCCGGGCGGTTCGTGCTGGGGATCGGCATCGGACACGCGTTCCAGGCCGCGAAGTCCGGTGTGGACTACCGCCCGCTCGAACAGACCAGGGCGTACCTCACCGAGATGGACGAGGCCGCGGCCGAAGCACCGGCGCCCGTGCCGTATCCGCGGATCCTCGCCGCCGTCGGGCCGAAGATGCTCGAACTCGCGCGGGACCGGGCGGACGGCGCGCATCCGTTCGCCCAGCCCTTCGAGCACACGCCGTACTCCCGCGAGATCCTCGGCCCGGACAAACTGCTCATTCCCACTCATTCGGTCCTGCTCGGCGATCGTGAGCAGGCACGGGAGAACGTGGCGAAGAACATCAAAATGATGAAGCAGTACAACGTTCCGCACTACTTCAACGGCTGGAAACGGCTCGGCTACACGGACGCCGACATCGACGGCGTCAGCGACCGGCTCGTGGACGGGCTGACCGCCTGGGGCGACGAAGAGAAGATCGCGGGACGGATCAAGGAACTCGTCGACGCCGGCGCGGACACCGTGCTCGTCACTCCCGACGGGGACGACCTCCCGGCCATCTTGAGCCAGCTGGAGCGGCTGGCCCCGGCACTGACGGAGGTGACAAGGTGAGCGTCGGGATCTGGACGTTCTCGTTCGACGGCAAGGAAATCGGCGAAGTCCGCGAGGCGGCCTCGGAAGTCGAGGAACTCGGCTTCGACACGTTGTGGTTCGGGGAGTACCTGGGGCGAGAGGCCTTCACCCAGGCGGGACTGCTGCTGGCGGCGACGTCCAGGTTGACGGTCGCTACCGGGATCGCCCGGTTCGACCAGCGGGAACCGGCCACCGCCGCGGCCGCCGGCCGGACGCTCGCCGAGGCCTATCCCGGCCGGTTCGTCCTCGGACTGGGCGGGCACCGGCCGGGCACGAAACCGCTGGAAGCGATGAGCGGATACCTCGCCGCCATGGACGCGAGCGAACTGTCCACACCGGACTCCCCGCATCGGCGGCTGCTGGCCGCGCTGGGGCCGAAGATGCTCGCTTTGGCCGCGGAGCGCGCCGACGGGGCGCATCCGTACTTCGTCCCTGTCGAGCACACTGTCCGGGCGAGGGAGATCATGGGGCCTTCGGCTTTCCTCGCCGTCGAGCAGGCCGGTGTGCTGGGGGCGGATCGGGAGATCGCGCGGCAGCACGTGTCGATGTACCTGGAACTGGCTCCCCATCATCGGGCGAATCTGCGGCGGTTCGGGTTCACCGAGGAGGACTACGGCTCCGACAGGCTCGTGGACGCCTTGGTCGCCGTCGGGGAGGACGAGATCTCGTCGCGGGTGCAGGCGCATCTGGACGCGGGGGCGGACCACGTCTGCCTGCAGGTCCTGACCGGGGACGAGCGGATCCCGTTGGCCGAATGGCGGGTTTTGTCGGGGGTGGTCGGTAGCGTGCGGAAGCATGACGTCACCGGCTGAACTCGCTTTCGAGCAAGCACGGGAACTGGTCGACGCACAAGACCTCGCCGGTCTCACGCGCCTGATCGAGGACCTGCCCACGCTCGTCCACGCGCATGGGAAAAACGGGAACGATCTGCTCGGCATGGCCGCCGCCACCCGCGACGAGCGGCTGTGCCGGCTCCTGCTCGATCACGGGGCCGATCCGGCGTCGGCCAACGTGCACGGCTGGACAGCGTTGCACCAGGCCGGGTACGTCGGGCTGCCGTTGCTGGTCACGATGCTCCTCGACGCGGGCGCCCCGGTCGATGTGCCCGCGCGTGGCGACGGCGGGACGCCACTGGTGGTCGCGCTGTTCTGGGGCCACCGCGAGGCCGCCGAAGTCCTGGCCTCGCGTGACCTCACCCCCGGCAACCTCCGGGTGGCGGCGGGACTCGGCCGGGCAGACCTGCTCGACGAGTTGCTCGCGCCGGACGGCACGCTCTCCCCCGCGGCGGGCGCGCATCGTGAGTTTCACCGGCCGCACAGCGGTTTCCCGGAGTGGCGCCCGAGCGACGATCCGGCCGAGATCGTCGACGAGGCGCTTTCGTGGGCCGCGCGGAACGACCGATCTGCGGCGGTGCGCACCCTGGTGGCGCGCGGCGCGAAGGTGGACGCCGACGTCTATCGGGGAACCGCGCTGACCTGGGCCGCCGCGCAGGGGAAGGCTTCGGCGATCGAGACCTTGGCGGAACTCGGGGCTTCGGTGAACCGTCAGGGCACCTTTGGCGGGTTCTCCCACGGCGAAAGTGTCACGGCACTGCACCTGGCCGTGCAGGGCGGGCACGTGGACGCGGTTCGGGCGTTGCTGACGGCGGGGGCGGATCCTTCGCTCGAAGATGCTTTGTACTCGTCGTCGGCTTTGGGGTGGGCTGAGCACTTCGGGCAGACGGAGATCTTGGCGGTGCTGCGAGGCGCGTGAGCTCGCGTCCCCCCAAGTGTCATGAAAGGGTCGTTCAGGACACTTTTCGTCCTGAACGACCCTTTCATGACATCCGAGCGGCTGTCCCGATCCTGACGGCACGTGGCCCACCGGCCCCTCGCCGAAAGTACGACGCTCACCGAACAATGAGCCCATGCGAGCGATCAGCCAGAACCGCCTGGGCGGCCCCGAAGTCCTCGAACTCGTCGACCTCGAAAGACCGACCCCCGGCCCGACCCAGATCCTGGTCCGGGTGCACGCCGCCGCCGTCAACCCGGTCGACTGGAAGACCCGCGAGACCGGCGGCATCGGCCCGATGGGCGATCCGCCGTTCGTGCTCGGCTGGGACGTTTCCGGCGTGGTCGAGGAGGTCGGCGCGGGCGCGTCCCTGTTCTCTCCCGGCGACGAGGTCTTCGGCATGCCGTCGTTCCCCTTCCAGGCCGGGGCGTACGCCGAATATGTCGTCGCGCCGAGCCGTCACTTCGCCCGTAAACCGTCCACTTTGGACCACGTGCACGCGGCCGCGGTCCCGCTCGCGGGACTGACCGCCTGGCAGAGCCTCGTCGACACGGCGGACATCCGGCCTGGGCAACGGGTTCTGATCCACGCGGCGGCGGGCGGCGTCGGCCATCTCGCGGTCCAGATCGCCAAGGCGCGTGGCGCGTACGTGATCGGCACGGCGGGCGCGGCCAAGCACGACTTCCTTCGAGGTCTCGGCGCGGACGAACTCGTCGACTATCGGACAGCGGACTTCGCCGAGGAGGTCCGCGACGTCGACGTCGTCCTCGACACGATCGGCTTGGAGTACGGACCCCGTTCCCTCAAAACCCTGCGCCGCGGCGGCAAAATCGTCCAGCTCACCCGGACGAATGACGAGCGGATGCCCGAACTGGCCGCGGCGGCGGGCGTCACCGCCGGGTTCACCCTCGCCGAGCCGGATCGCACCGGCCTGCTGGCCCTGGCCGAACTCATCGAGAACGGACGGCTCAAGCCGGTCATCGACACCGTGTTCCCGCTGAAAGAGGCGGCGAAGGCCCAAGAACTCGTGGCGACCGGAAAGACCACGGGGAAGGTCGTGCTGTCGCTCGTCGACTGATCAGGTGGACAAGTGGAGTCTGTAGTCCGTATCGTCAAAGGCGGACTACAGACTCCGTTTCTGTCTGACTGGGAGACCTTCATGACCACACCCCGCGACGTCTTCGACAAGCTTTCCGAAGGCATCACCGCCAGAAACTGGGATGAGCTCTTCGCGCTCTACACGGAAGACGCCGTCGTCGAGAACCCCCAGCGCCCGCCCGTACCGACCCGGTTCGAGGGCCGCGAGACGCTCCGCAAGATCTTCGGCGGAGGATTCAACGTGCGCATGAGCAGGGCGGATGTCCTGATTCACGGGACAACCGACCCGGAGGTGCTCATCGCCGAGTACCGCAATGTCGGCGAGGCGCTGGACACCGGGAAGTCCTTCGACATCGCCAACATCCAGCTCCTCCGGGTGCGCGACGGGCTCATCGCCCACTCGCGCGACTATCACGACTACCTGCGCCTCATCGCGGCACAGGATGGCCTGGAGGCACTGAAGAGGAGCTACGAGACCGCCGAACGGGAGGCCACGCCGGTCCCGCCGCGCCCCGCGTCGGCGGCGGATCCGAAGAGCCCGCGCGGCGTCTTCGAGCGGCTCACCTACGGCGTCGCGGACGGCGATTGGGCCGGACTGCCGGATCTCTACGCCGAGGAAACCCACGTCACGCACCCGTTCCTGCCCGGGGCGGAAACCCTGAGGAGCCGGGAAGACCTGCGCGAGCACTTCAAGTTCGGCGAGCAGGGCAAGGTCCGGTTCCAGGTCCGGGATCTGGTGATCCACGAGACCCTCGACCCCGAGGTCGTCATCGGCGAGTTCGACTACCAGGGCACGGCGGGAGACAGCCCGGAATTCCGCGTCTCCAACATCTTCGTGCTGCGCGTCCGCGACGGACTGATCGTCGAATCCCGTGACTACGCCGACCATCTCGCCATCGCGGCCGCCACCGGGCGGCTCGGAGAACTGCTCGCGCGAGTCCAGGCGTGACCTCGCGGCTCCCTGCGACCTACGGTGTGTTTCACAAGTCAAGTTCGCGGTCTTCGCGCCCAGGCGGCCCCTGACGGCACGCGCGGATGCGCCCGAGTACGACCCACGAGGCCGATCCGCCCGCACCGCCAGGAACCACCTGGATCACGAAGCCCATCGAACAGACTTGTGAAAACACGCCCTAGCCCCGGTCGATCGCGGCCTCGATGTGGGCGAGCTGGACGGCGAGGATCTCTTCGAACGCGGCACCGCGGTCCACCCCGAGAGGGCGGACGTCGCGCGCGAAGTGAGCCAGAGCGGGGAATTGTTCCGGGTCGGCGCCGAGCACCGTGACACGGAACAATTCCATTCCCTGTTCGTATTCTTCGGGAGTGAGGGTGCCGACTCCGGCCTCGGAGGCGATCAGCGCGGCGATGAGGACCGCGATCCGGTGGTAGCGCGCCGGAACCTCCGCGTCGGGCAGTCCCGACGCGCGCAGGGCCTGCAGCACCTCTTCCGTGACCAGGCGGGAACCGGTGCCTCCTGACGCGTAACGTCCCCAGACCGCGGCGAGCTGGGGATGCCTGCCGAAAGCCTCTCTCACGCGCAGGGCCAGTGTCGTGATGCGCTGCTTCCAGTCGCCTTCGGGCCGGTAGCCGTCCATGGCGGCCAGGAGGATCCGGTCCGCGACCGCGCGCAGCAGTTCGGTCTTGCTGCGGAAGTGCCGGTAGAGACTCGAAGAATCGGTCCCGAGCGCCGCCGCGAGCTTGCGCACGCTGAAGGAATCCGCGTCGCCCGTGCGCAGCAACTCCGCCGCCGCGTCCAGGATCTCCTCGGTCGACCAGCGCCTTCTGCCTGTCATCTCACCCCTTTCGACGGTCCCAGCATAGCTGTGCACTCACTGTTGCACGCACTGCGTGCATCATGGCAGCATGAGCGTACGAGCAGCCCGGCGACAGTCGGCCGGCGTGCGGCTCACCTGGGGAATACGAAAGGACATCTGTCGTGAGGAATCCGCTGGACCCCGCGAAACTGAACACCGCCCTGGAGAACGTCCACCGTGCCGGGATGCCGGGCGTTTTCGCCGAGGTGCGAGATGGCGACCAGGTCTGGCGCGGCGCCGCCGGGGTCGCCGACCTCGCCACCGGCCGTCCGGTCACCGCCGACATGCGGCACCGCGTCGGCAGCATCACCAAGACCTTCACCGCCGCCGCGGTCCTGCAACAGGTCGAGAGCGGTCAGATCGGGCTCGACGCGCCGATCGGCCGCTACCTCCCGAAGCTGGTTCCCGGGGCACGCGGTGACGCGATCACGGTCCGGATGTTGATCAACCACACCAGCGGCCTCGCCGAATTCCTTTCCTACGCCTACCCCTCGCTCAAGCCGTTCCCGGTATTGGCGGACACCACGCCGCAGAGCCTGGACGACCACCGGCACACCCGGTTCGACCCCATCGAGCTGATCGAACTGGGAGTCACCGCACCCGCCTTCAGCGCACCGGGCGGCACTCCTGGGCTGTACTCCAACACCAACTACCTGCTCCTCGGTCAGCTCCTGGAGCACGTAACCGGCACCACGGCCGAGAAGTACGTCACCCAGAACGTCATCGAGCGCGCCGGGCTGCAGGACACCGAGTTTCCCGATGGGCCGGCGTTCAACGGGCCGCGGTCGCAGGCCTACGAGTCGTGGTTCGGCATGATCGAGCCGCCGCGCGACTTCAGCGTCTTCGACATGTCCTATGCGTGGCTCGCGGCTTCGCTCGTCTCGACCGTCGCGGATCTCAACCGGTTCTACGGCTCGCTGTTCGCGGGGGAGATCGTCAGCCCGTCGTCGCTGGCGGAGATGCGGCGCACCGTCCGCGTCCTGTCCCAGGAAATGAAGATCATCGACTACGGGCTGGGCCTGTACCCGATGGAGACGCCCGGCGGCACCTTCTGGGGGCATGGCGGCACCGTCTGGGGCTCCGGCGCACTGGCCATGACCAGCGCCGACGGTCAGCGGCAGATGTCCGTCGCGGTGAACATGCAGCGGTGGAACAGGCTCGACTCCACGGGCGCGCCGCGGCCCCATCCCATCGACGACGCGCTCGCGGCTCTGTACAGCGTGGCGATGTGCGGAGAGCGATGACCACGACCGGCTTCGCGCCGACGAGGCAACCGTGCTGCGCTCTTGTCGGTTGAGCCGGGAAGGTCGAACTCTAGCCGGGAAGGTCGAATTCGCCGTCCCGCACGCCTTTCACGAACGCGTCCCATTCCGACGGCGTGAACACGAGGACGGTGTCCTCCGGCTGCGAAGACTGGCGCATCGCGGTGTAGGTGACGCCGTCGGTGTGCGGCACCATCGCGTACTCGACGCAGTCTTCGAGGGTGGCGCCGTCCGGTTCCGCCCGGATCCACCGAGCTCCGCTCAGGTCCAGTTCGTGCCGGATATGGGCCTTGTCGTCCACCGGCTGCTCACTCATGGTGCCCACGCTATCGCTTTCCGGTGCGGAAGCTGAAGGGGCCCTTCACCGCATTGGATGCGGTGAAGGGCCCCTTCAGCCCACGAACTAGGCGGTCTCGGTGATCGGCCGGTCCACCCACGACATCAGGTCGCGCAGCTTCTTGCCGGTCGCCTCGATCGGGTGCTCGTCACCCTGCTTCTCGAGCTTGGTGAAGTTCGGCCGCCCGGCCTCGTCCTCGGCGACCCATTCACGGGCGAAGGTGCCGTCCTGGATCTCGCCGAGGATCTTCTTCATCTCTTCCTTGACCGCCGGCGAGATGACCCGCGGGCCGCGGGTCAGGTCGCCGTACTCGGCGGTGTCGGAGATCGAGTAGCGCTGACGCGCGATGCCGCCCTCGTACATGAGGTCGACGATCAGCTTCAGCTCGTGCAGCACCTCGAAGTAGGCGATCTCCGGGGCGTAGCCGGCCTCGGTGAGCACCTCGAAACCGGTCTGCACCAGCGCGGACGCGCCACCGCAGAGAACGGCCTGCTCGCCGAAGAGGTCGGTCTCGGTCTCCTCGGTGAAGGTCGTCTTGATGACGCCGGCGCGGGCGCCACCGATGGCGGCCGCGTAGGAGAGCGCGAGCGCCTGCGCGGTGCCGGAAGCGTCCTGCTCGACCGCGATGAGCGCCGGGACGCCCTTGCCGTCGACGAACTGGCGGCGGACCAGGTGGCCCGGGCCCTTGGGCGCGACCATGGCGACGTCGACATTCGACGGCGGCTTGATCAGGTCGTAACGGATGTTGAAGCCGTGACCGAAGAACAGCGCGTCGCCGTCCTTGAGGTGCGGCTCGATGTCCTTCTCGTAGATCGCGCGCTGCTTGGTGTCCGGCGCGAGGATCATGATCAGGTCGGCTTCGGCGCTGGCCTCGGCCGGGGTGAGCACGCGGAGACCCTGCTCCTCGGCCTTGGCCCGCGACTTCGAGCCCTCGGGCAGACCGATGCGGACATCGACGCCGGAGTCGCGCAGGCTCAGCGAGTGCGCGTGACCCTGGCTGCCGTAGCCGATCACGGCGACCTTGCGACCCTGGATGATCGAAAGGTCCGCGTCGTCGTCGTAAAAGATTTCCACTGCCATGAGGGGTACTACTTCCTTTCCTGACTTACAAACAAAGATTCTTTAGCGGGCGGAGGTGGCGGTGATCGAGCGAGAGCCCCGGCCGACCGCGACCATTCCGGACTGGACCAGTTCCCGGATGCCATAGGGCTCCAGCATCCGGAGCAGGGCACCGATCTTGTCCGAGGTCCCGGTGGCTTCGACGGTGAGCGCCTCGGGAGACACGTCCACCACCTTCGCGCGGAACAACTGCACTGTTTCGAGGACCTGGCTGCGCACGGTGTTGTCGGCCCGGACCTTCACGAGCAGCAGTTCACGCTGCACGGCTGTGGACTTTTCCAATTCCACGATCTTGATGACGTTGACCAGCTTGTTGAGCTGTTTGGTCACCTGTTCGAGCGGTAGCTCTTCGACGGCGACCACGATCGTCATCCGGGACACCTCGGGATTCTCCGTGGGTCCGACGGCGAGGGATTCGATGTTGAAACCGCGCCGGGAAAACAGTCCGGAAACCCGCGCGAGGACACCGGGCTTGTTCTCCACCAGAACGCTCAGGGTGTGCACGCTCATCGCGCGTCTCCTTCTGCCGCCGCGTTGATCTCCGCCTCAGCCGCGACTTCGTCGTCGTCGAAGAGCGGGCGGATCCCGCGCACGGACATGATTTCGTCGTTACCGGTGCCCGCGGCCACCATGGGCCACACCTGAGCATCCTTCCCCACCACGAAATCGATCACGACAGGGCGGTCGTTGATCTCCATGGCGCGCCGGATGGTGGCGTCGACGTCTTCCTTGGTCTCACAGCGGAGCCCGGCGCAGCCGAGCGCCTCCGCGAGCAGGGTGAAGTCGGGGATGCGGTGCTTGTGGGTACCGAGATCGGTGTTGGAGTACCGCTCCGAGTAGAAGAGGTTCTGCCACTGGCGGACCATGCCCAGGTTGCCGTTGTTGATGACGGCGACCTTGATCGGCGCGCCTTCGATGGCGCAGGTGGCCAGTTCCTGGTTCGTCATCTGGAAACAGCCGTCGCCGTCGATGGCCCAGACCTGCTTGTCGGGCATGCCGAACTTGGCGCCCATCGCGGCCGGGACGGCGAAGCCCATCGTGCCGAGGCCGCCGGAGTTGATCCAGGTGCGCGGGTTCTCGTACTTCACGAACTGCGCGGCCCACATCTGGTGCTGGCCGACACCCGCGGTGTAGACGGCGTCCGGGCCGACGAGCGAACCGATGCGCTCGATGACGTACTGCGGGGAGAGCGTCCCGTCCTCGGGCCACTCGTAACCGGCCGGGTAGTCGTCGCGCCAGGCGCTCGCCTGCGTCCACCAGTCCTTCAGATCCGGCTTCGCGGACTTGTCGGTCTCGGCGCGGACGGCCTCGATCAGCTCGGTGATGATCTCCGCGCAGTCGCCGACGATGGGCACGTCCGCCTTGCGGTTCTTGGAGATCTCGGCCGGGTCGATGTCGGCGTGGACGATCGCGGCGTCCGGCGCGAACGAGGACAGCTGCCCGGTGACGCGGTCGTCGAAGCGGGCGCCGAGGGCGATCAGCAGATCCGCTCGCTGCATCGCCGCGACCGCGGAGACCGAACCGTGCATGCCCGGCATGCCGAGGTGCTGCGGGTGCGAGTCGGGGAACGCGCCACGGGCCATCAGCGTCGTGACGACCGGGATCCCGGTCAGCTCGGCCAGCTCCATCAGCTGGCGTGAGGCGTCGGCCTTGATCACGCCACCGCCGACGTAGAGGACCGGGCGCCGTGACTTGCTGATCAGCCGGGCGGCTTCGCGGACCTGCTTGCCGTGCGGGCGCAGCGTGGGCCGGTACCCCGGCAAGCGCAGCTCCGTCGGCCAGGAGAAGGAGGTCATCTCCTGCAGGACGTCCTTGGGGATGTCCACCAGGACCGGGCCGGGGCGGCCGGTCGAGGCGAGGTGGAAGGCCTCCGCGATGGTGCGCGGGATGTCCGCCGGGTCGGTGACCAGGAAATTGTGCTTGGTGATCGGCATCGTGATGCCGCAGATGTCGGCTTCCTGGAAGGCGTCCGTGCCGATCAGCGCGCGGGACTGCTGGCCGGTGATGGCGACCACCGGGACCGAGTCCATGTTCGCGTCGGCCAGCGGGGTGACCAGGTTGGTCGCGCCGGGGCCCGACGTGGCCATGCACACACCGACCTTGCCGGTCGCCTGCGCGTACCCGGTGGCGGCGTGGCCCGCGCCCTGTTCGTGCCGGACCAGGACGTGGCGGACCTTCGTCGAGTCGAGCAACGGGTCGTACGCCGGGAGAATGGTGCCGCCGGGAATACCGAACACGACTTCCGCGCCCACCGCCTCCAGCGAGCGGACGAGCGACTGCGCGCCCGTGACCCGCACCGGGGTCCCGGCCGGCGGCGCCGGCTTGGGACGAGCTCCAGGGGTGTTCGCTTCAGCTCGCGAGGTGGCACTAGTCATCGCTGTTTGCCTCGTCTTGTCTAGTCACTCGTTCGGGTATTCATTGGCTGGTTGGGCAGTGAAACTCTATCCAGGCAACAAAAAACCCCCGCCGACCGGAGTGGTCGCACGAGGGTCGCGCGTCGACGCAGCGGAGACTTCCCTAAGCGTCGACGCGCTTGGGAAGTACGAGGCCGGTCTGCGTTGTCACGGGAGTGAAGTTAGTCGGTCGCCGTCAAGAGTGTCAACTCTGCGGGACGGCGGTTCCGCATGCTGGACACCTTCGGCGCATGGCGCGACCCGCGTTCGGGGTCCGAAAGGCGGCGGTGCACCATCTTTGACGTGGCCGAAGAAAAGCAGCAAGAACAGGCGAACGAGGCTCCCAAAGCCGTCTTCAAGATTCCGAACACGGCGCTGTTGGCGATCGCTTTCCTCGTCGTTTGTGTGACGCCTGTCGCGTTCGGCGACGTGCCGTACCTCCAATGGCTCTACCTCTTCCCGATCGCGCTGGCGGTGTTCGTCATCCGGACCCGCACGACGGCGACGGCCGAGGGGCTGGAAGTCCGCACGCTGTTCGGGCGGCGGGACCTGCCGTGGTCCTCCCTCAAGGGCCTCGCCATCACCGACAAGGCGAAGGTGCAGGCGGTGCTGAAGGACGAGTCCAAGATCGCCCTGCCCGCCGTGCGCACCCGCCACCTGCCGGTGATCTCGCTGGTCAGCGCGGGCCACATGGCCGACCCGTCCGGGCTCACCGACGACGTCGCCAAGGCCGAGGAGACGGCTCCGGAAAAGGACGAGAGCTCCGGGGAGTAGGATTGGTAGGACCAGTTTGGCGCCGGTTCGTTCGGCAAGGCCCTGGTCCCCATCCCGAACCTTGGAGTCAGCCGTGCCTCAACTCCGTTCCCGGACCACCACCCACGGCCGCAACGCGGCGGGCGCGCGCTCGCTCTGGCGTGCCACCGGAATGACCGACAGCGACTTCGGCAAGCCGATCGTCGCCATCGCGAACTCCTACACCCAGTTCGTGCCGGGACACGTGCACCTCAAGGACCTCGGCGAGATCGTGGCCGGTGCGGTGAAGGAGGCGGGCGGTGTCGCCCGCGAGTTCCACACGATCGCCGTCGACGACGGGATCGCCATGGGGCACAGCGGAATGCTGTACTCGCTGCCCTCGCGCGAGATCATCGCCGACTCCGTCGAGTACATGGTGAACGCCCACCAGGCCGACGCGCTGGTCTGCATCTCCAACTGCGACAAGATCACCCCGGGCATGCTGAACGCCGCCATGCGGCTGAACGTCCCGGTGGTGTTCGTCTCCGGCGGGCCGATGGAGGCGGGCAAGGCCGTGGTCGTCGGCGGGGTCGCGCAGGCGCCGACCGACCTGATCACCGCGATCGCCGCGTCGGCCAGCAGCGAGGTCGACGAAGAAGGCCTGTCCATTGTGGAGCGCTCGGCCTGCCCGACCTGCGGTTCGTGCTCGGGCATGTTCACCGCGAACTCGATGAACTGCCTCACCGAGGCGCTCGGGCTGTCCCTGCCGGGCAACGGCTCCACCCTCGCGACGCATGCCGCCCGCAAGGCGCTGTTCGAGGACGCCGGGCGGACGGTCGTCGAACTGTGCAAGCGCTGGTACGAGAACGACGACGAGTCCGCGCTCCCGCGCACGATCGCGTCGAAGAAGGCTTTCGAGAACGCGATGGCCCTCGACATGGCGATGGGCGGTTCGACCAACACGGTGCTGCACATCCTCGCCGCCGCGCAGGAGGGCGAGGTCGACTTCACCATCGACGACATCGACGCCATCGGCCGCCGCGTGCCGTGCCTGTCGAAGGTCGCGCCGAACTCGGACTACCACATGGAGGACGTCCACCGCGCCGGCGGAATCCCGGCCATCCTCGGTGAGCTGTACCGCGGTGGGCTGCTGAACACCGACGTCCACTCCGTGCACTCCCCGGACCTCGACTCGTGGCTGTCCACTTGGGATATCCGAGCGAAGGAGCCGTCGGCACGGGCGATCGAGCTGTTCCACGCCGCGCCGGGCGGGGTCCGGACCACCGAGGCGTTCTCGACGGAGAACCGATGGTCCTCTTTGGACACCGATGCTTCGGACGGCTGCATCCACGACGTCGAACACGCCTACACCAAGGACGGCGGGCTCGCGATCCTGCGCGGCAACCTCGCCGAGAACGGCGCCGTCATCAAGTCCGCGGGCATCGACGAGGAACTCTGGCGCTTCGAGGGCCCGGCCCGGGTGCTGGAAAGCCAGGAGGAGGCCGTCTCGGCCATCCTCAAGAAGGAGATCCAGCCCGGCGAGGTGCTGGTGATCCGCTACGAAGGTCCGGCAGGCGGCCCCGGCATGCAGGAGATGCTGCACCCGACGGCGTTCCTCAAGGGCTCCGGCCTCGGCAAGAAGTGCGCGCTGATCACCGACGGCCGGTTCTCCGGCGGCTCGTCGGGCATCTCGGTCGGGCACATCTCACCCGAGGCCGCCGCGGGCGGGGCGATCGGCCTGGTCCAGAACGGCGACCGGATCCTGCTCGACGTCCACGAGCGCCGTCTCGAACTGCTCGTCGACGCGGACGTGCTGGCCGAGCGGCGCGCGAAGATGGAGGCGAGCGAGCGGCCCTGGCAGCCCGTCTCGCGGGACCGGAAGGTCACCGCGGCGCTGCGGGCCTACGCGCGCATGGCGACCTCGGCCGACACCGGCGCCGTGCGGGACCCGAGCAAGTAGTCGGCTGGTTGCCCGGGCTCAAGTGCACGGCACGGGCGGACCGAGCGCATTTAGTCCTCTGAATGCGGCGGGTGGTCAGCGGCAGAGGACGATCACCACGACCGAAGCCGCCGCCGTCAGCAGCAGGCCGATCAGCCCGAACGAGAGCGGCCGCTTGCGCCACGGGGTGTTGGCGTCCAGCGCGAGCCGCCCGGAGCCCGCGAGCAGGACGGTCAGCGAGGCCGCGCCCAGCAGGAGTTCGAACTCGAAGCCCTGCCCTTCCTTCTGGAAGAACCCGCCGCCGAACTTCACGAACACGATGTTCGCGCAGACCCCGAGCAGCGCGGCGGCGCCGACGGGGGTGAACAGGCCCACCAGTACGAGCGCGCTGCCGAGCACCTCGCTGATCCCGGTGATCCAGGAGAGCAGCGTGGTCTGGCTGGTGTAGCCGAGGCTGCCGAGCACCTTGGCGAAGCCGCCGACCCCAGGCCCGCCGAAAGCGCCGAAGAGGTGCTGGAGCCCGTGCGCGCCCATGGTCACGCCGAGCACCACTCGCAGTACGAGCAGACCGAGGTCGATCCCGCCCCGGGTCTCCACCGGGCCCGGGCCGCTGTCGGCGTCGGCCACGTCCGAGATCATGCTGGTCTGATAGTCATCGCTCACGCGCGAAGGGTAGGGGAAACGAGCCCGTCAGGCGACTGAACCGCCGAAGCGGCTCAGAACAGGGTCGCGGGTTCGACCGGTTCGGGTTCGGGCAGCGGGTCGAGATCGGGCACCAGGGCGCGCACGTCGTCGTGGAACCGGCGGGCGAGCGACGGTGCGTCGTCGTTGTCGGGGGTGTGCAGGAAGATCGTCGGCGACCGGCCCTCGCGCAGCCAGCCGGCGACCACCTCGGTCCACGGACGCCACCCCTCGACGGTCTCCTCGACCGAGTCGCGGCCCAGGTAGCGGACGACGGGCCGGTCGGTCAGCGCCCGCGTCCGCCGCGGCAGCCGGGGTTTCTTGGCCCAGGCGTCCTGCTCGGCCTCGCTGACCGGCGGGCTCCCGAAGAAAACCGTGGTGTCGAAAGGCACCCATTCGGCGGCCGCGTCGGTGAGGGTCCTCTCCAGCAGCGACGTCGCGCGGGCGTCGGTGTGGAAATCGGGATGGCGCACCTCCACGGCGCGTCGGAGGCCGGCGGGAAGCCGTCGCAGGAAACGGCCGAGGGTGTCGATGTCCGACGGGCCGAACGAGGCGGGCAGCTGCGTCCACAGGACCGCCCGTTCGCCGAGGGGTTCGATCGCGTCCAGGAAGGCCCGCATCTCTGTCTCGACCCCGGCGAGCCGTCGCTCGTGCGTGACGGTCTTGGGCAGTTTGACCACGAACCGGAAGTCAGGGCCGGTCTGCCGCGCCCACGTCACGACGGTGTCCCTGGCAGGGGTCGCGTAGAAGGTGGTGTTGCCCTCGACCGCGTTGCACCAGCCGGCGTAGGCCCGCAGGCGCTCCCCGGACGGCACCGATCGCGGTACGAACCGCCCGGCCCACGCCTTGTGCGTCCACATCGCGCAGCCGATATGAAGTGTCGCCACGCTGCTCAGTATTCGCCGTGGACCAGGTTCTTCGGCAGCTCCCCGCTCATGTAGTGGCTCAGCTCCCGGACAGCCACCGCGTAGGCGCGCTGCCGCCTCCCGCTGACGGCGCCCGCGACGTGCGGCGTCAGCAGCAGTCCCGGCACGTCCCACAGCGGATGTCCGCCGGGCAGCGGCTCGGGGTCGGTGACGTCGAGAGCGGCGCGCAGCCGTCCCGAAGCGAGTTCCGCGACGAGCGCGTCGGTGACCACGACAGGCCCACGCGAGACGTTGACCAGGATCGCGTCGTCCGGCATCGCGGCCAGGAACTCCGCGTCGACCAGGCCCCGCGTGTGCTGGGTGAGCGGCACCATCAGCACCGTGACGTCGTGTTCGGGCAGCAGGTCGGGCAGCTCGTCGACGCCGTGCACGTCTTCGCGGGCTGTCGTGCCGACCATCGTGCAGCGCACGTCGAACGTCTCCAGCCGCCGTCGCAGATGCCTGCCGAGGTCACCCGCGCCGATGACGAGGGCCCGCTTGCCCTGCAGGGTGTCGGTGATCCGGCGTTCCCAGTGCTTCCGCCGGTGGCCGTCGGCGAAACCGCCGAGAGCGCGGTAGATCGTCAGGAGGACCGCGACGACCCATTCGGCCGAGCTCCCGCCGTGCGCGCCGCGGCAGGTCGAGAGCAGGACACCGTCCGGCACCTTGCCGATCCAGTCTTCGGCTCCCGCCACCAGCAGTTGCACGAGTTTGACGTTCGGCAGTTCGCGCCAGAGTTCCTCGCTGGGCTGGTCACCGGTCACGAGGACCTCGGCCTGGGCGGCCTCGGCGGGCACTGGCTCCCCGCGGCGGTACACCACCGGACGCACGCCCTCGATCTCCGAAAGCGCGGCCACTCCCTCTTCGTCGGGTACGAGCACGGTCACCGTCATGATCGCCACGGTATCGACTACCGCTGTGTGTCTGTAGGTGAACCCGCGTCTGTCGATTTCCGGGTACATCTCAGCTCTGCCATAGGGCTCTTACCCGTGGCTCACGTACGCCCACCTAGGCTTGCCCCGTGCGTACCCGGTACCGGCGGAAATGGACCGCGCCGCTGGCCATGCTGGCCTGCGGTGCGCTGCTGCTTTCCGGCTGCGCCGACTTCGACAACACGGCCGCCGGGCAGAAGTTCACGCCGGTCAACCCGCCGTCCCCCGAGGTCCCGCCACAGGTCGGGCCCGGTGGTGAAGCGGGTGACTCCGGTCCCGGTGGCCCTGGCCGCGGGAACGGGCCGAACCAGCCGCCGACGCCGGTCCCGCCGCCGCAGGGCTGCAAGGACTTCGACAAGGCCGTCATCGCGACCTGCCTGGACACCGTCGCCGCCGTGGCCGCGCTCCCCGGCGACGGCAGCGCGCCCAGCGGGCTCGCGGGCGAACGCAAGAGCGGCCGGATCGTGCTCGCCGCCGCGGGGAAGGACCCGGCCGACTGGGCCGCCATCGCCGTGGACGGCTCCAGCGACGGCGGCCTCACCTCGCTCGCGCTCTCCCCCGGTTTCGCCGAAGACCAGCTCGTCTTCGCCTACATCACCACCCCGAGCGACAACCGGGTCGTCCGGCTCGCGAAGGGCCAGACGCCGAAGCCGGTGCTGACAGGCATCCCCAAGGGCGCCACCGGCAACCGCGGCGTGATCGGCACCGACGCCAAGGGCGCGCTCCTGGTCGCCACCGGCGACGCGGGCAACCCCGGGCTCGCGGCCGATCCCGGCTCGCTGGCCGGGAAGGTGCTGCGCATCGACACCTCCGGCAAACCGGCGCCGGGAAACCCCACGGCGGGCTCGGCGGTCTTCTCGACCGGCGTGCACTCCCCCGGCGGGATGTGCCGCGACCAGAGCGGTTCACGCCTCTGGCTGACGGACAGGCTGGCCGACAAGGACGTCCTGTACCGGCTGCGCGGAGGCCAGCCGCTGACCACCCCGGCGTGGAGCTGGACCGACAAGCCCGGCGTGGCGGGCTGCGCGGACTTCGTCGGTCCCACCGGCTATCTCACCCTCACGACGTCGATCGCGGGCAACCTGCAGAACCTGCCGGTCACCCCGGACGGCGCGGTGACCGGGAAGCCCAACGTCCTCATGGACGGCAAGGTCGGCAAGCCGCCGAGGACCTTCGGCAGGCTGTCCGCGATGAGCATGATCAACCCGCAGATGGCGCTGACCGGGACCCTCAACAAGGACGGCGGGGCACCCGTTTCGAGCGACGACCGCGTCCTCATCGTCACGCCGTCGGCCAGTGCCGGCACGGGCGGCAAGGACTAGCGGTCGAGGTCGTACTCCGTCCGCCGCCCGCACATCCCGTAACCGTCCTCTTCGGCCGGCCGGACGACCCGGACACCGGCCTGTTCGAGGTGGCTCGCGTCGCCGTTCGCGAGCGCCTTCAGGTGTTCTCCGGTCAGCTCCGCGGCGGCCAGCGCACCGGACCGCCAGCGCGGGATCCAGGCGTCGACCTTCGGCGCGACCAGCGCGGCGGCCGCGCGGTGGAAGTCCCTCAGCGGGCCGGGATCTCCCGAGACGAGGGCGTCCCGGATCGGCAGGTAGCCCTCGATCGCGAGGTCGCGGCGGCGGCGGGCCGTGACGTCGTCCACGGGCATCGCGGCGGCCTCGGCGTACGCGTCCGGGTCGGCGAGGATCGGCGGCGGGAAGGTGAAGACCGCGTCACCCGCTTCGGGCAGGCCGCTGTTCTGCATGAGCACGGTGATCCGCAGCCCGTCGCGCTGCACCATCCGGTGGACCGTGCCGGGCGCGAACCACGCGACGACCCCGGCTTCCAGGTCGGTCTCGGTGTAGCCGCCGACGTCGAGCGTCTGCACCGCGCCACGGCCGCCGGTGACGACGTAGGCCTCCGTGCAGGCGAGGTGCAGATGCGGGCTGCCGCCGCACACCCCGTCCGCGGCCTCCCATTCATAGGCGCACAGATGGGAAAGGCCGATACCGCCGGGAAGCGGGAACACGGTGACCTCCTCAGAATCCATGGGACTTCAGGTAGTGCTCGACGCGGTCGCGATCCCAGGCGCCGTCCGCGACCACCACGCGGTAGCGGTAGTGGAAACTCTCGCCGGGCGGCAGGGTGAACTCGTCGAAGAACGCCCAGGAGAACGCCACCGTCGGGATGTCGCGCGACCGGACGAACCAATGCGACTCGTGGATCGCGTGCTCGTTCTCCGGCGCGTGCGCGAAGACCAGCGTCGATCTCGCGTCGACCTCGTCGTGTTCGCCGACGAACGCCAGCCACGGCGCCTGCCGCCCCATCATCTCCTCGCCGCCGAGGCCGCCGGGGCCGAGGATCTCGCCGCCGCTGAACTCGCGGGGTCCGCGCCAGTGCAGGCCGGTGTAGCCCGCCATCTCGCGTCCGGCCGTCGTCGGGCTGCCGAATTCCAGGGGCTCGCCGCGGATGTTGGTGAGGGTGATCGCCCAGTCGAGGGCCCAGCTGCCCTCGTCCGGCGCCACGGAATGGACGACGAGGTCGCGCCGTTCGCGCGCCCATTCCCCGCCGCCGTTCTCGATCCAGGTCAGCTTCTCGCCCAGGGTCAGGCTTTCGTCCTCGACGGCGAACTCCTCGAAACCGTCGTGCCGCATCGAACCGACGAGATCCGGCAGGTCCTGGTACCACTCGCCGGGAACGTAACTCCAGCCGCCCCAGAAGTTCTGGCCGGACAGATGACTCGACGTCATCTGGAGTCCCTTGTGCCAGCGGTGATCGGACGGCCGATAGGCGCTGACCTGGCGCCCGGCCAGCGTCCGGAGCGGATGCGTGTAGGGCTTGCGCGACTCGAAGGCGGCGGGATCTGGTCTGTACACATAGGACAGGAGTTCGACGCCCGCGGCCTCGACGGTGACGCGTTCGCCGTGCCGGTGCGTGACGGTGATGGGTGCGCTCACGATTCCCCGTTCATCGCTGCGTAGAAGGGATCCTCGGAGGTGATCTCGCCCGCGTTCACCGGGCGCCCGGTGAACGCGGATTTGTACAGCGCGGCGATGAATTCGAGTGCCCGTCGCCCGTCGGCGCCGCTGCACGGCGGGCGTTCTCCCGCCCTGATCGCGGCCAGAACCCGCGTCAGCTGTGCGGTGTGCGAGCTGGCGACGTTCGTCGTCGGCGCGCGCCAATCCCTGGCCACGTGCGGCGCGGGCGTGTAGGTCCAGTCGTCGTTTTCGTAGCCGTAGAGATGGGTCAGTTCGACGGTCGCGCCGGAACAGTCGATGCGGATCCGGCTGACCTCGTCCGGCGAGAGGACACTGTTGACCACCGTGGCCAGCGCGCCGGATTCGAAGCGCGCCAACGCCGTCGACACGTCGTCGGTGCGGACGTCGTGCACGAGCGTGGCGGTCATCGCGCGGATCTCGGCCCAGTCGCCGAGCAGGTGCAGGAGCAGGTCGATCTGGTGGATTCCCTGGCCCATCGCGGGCCCGCCGCCCTCGGTCGCCCAGTCACCACGCCAGGGGACGGCGTAGTAGTCCGCGTCGCGGAACCACGTCGTCTGACAGTGCGCGACCAGCGGCCGCCCGAGTTCGCCCGCGGCCAGCAGCTCGCGGAAATGCCCTGCGGCGGAGCCGAACCGGTGCTGGAACACGAAAGCCGCGTACGGCCCGCCCTCGGACTCGGCCGCGGTGATCTCGTCGTATTCGGACAGGGACAGGCAAGGCGGCTTCTCGCACCAGACCCATGCCCCGGCGGCCAGCGCCCGCGAGGCCTGCCCGGCGTGCAGCGCGGGCGGGGTGCAGAGCGAGACGAGGTCGGGCTTCTCCTCGGCGAGAAGCCGCCCGATTTCGGTGTAGGGCTTGATATCGCCGGTGCGGAATCCGGCGACCCTGGCTTCGTCGATGTCCGCCACGGCGACCACGGTCACTTCCGACGGATGGGCTTCGTAGGCGGCTAGATGGCTTTTGGCGATCGCTCCGGTGCCGATGATGGCCGCCCGGAGGGGGTTCCCGGTCGTCACCCGTGACCTCCACCGTCCGTATGAGGCACTCCTACGGTAGGCAGAAAGCGCTTTCTACCGCAACCCCCCTGCACCCAGAGGACTAACCGCGTGCTGGGTCAGCGGCGGGCGCGGGTTTCGGCGCGCAGGAGCCGGACGTCGAAGAAGGCGACGACGGCGGAGACGACAGCCGCCGCCAGACCGAGGTAGCGGCCGAGACCCGCACCGATCTCGATGCCGGCGGCGGAGAAGATCCCGCGCTGGTCAGCGTCGAACTGCCAGTCGAGGGTGACCAGGCCGAGCACCATCAGCAGCAGCCCGCCGATGACCGCCATCAGCCACAGATGCGGCAGGCCCGCGCGGCGGACGGCGTCGACGCGGCCGAACAGCACGACGGCGAGGCCGGGCAGGAACACCAGGAAAAGCGGCGCCCAGGCGAGGAAACCCGCGTGCCACGCGTCACGGGTGACGTCGTTGGCGGGCAGCGTCGTCAGCGCGTCCTCGATCTCCGGGCGCGACGCGGTCAGCGTCGTCCACGGCAGGTACAAGGCCACCAGCGCGAGCAGCCCGGCCGCGAGGCCGAGCCACTCACGCCAGGTGACCTTCTTCAGAGCGAGTTCAGGCACCGACTCGCTCGATGATCAGTTCGCGCACGCGCTTGGCGTCGGCCTGGCCCTTGGTGGCCTTCATGACCGCGCCGACGATCGCCCCGGCCGCGGCCACCTTGCCGCCGCGGATCTTCTCGGCGACGTCCGGCTGCGCGGCCAGCGCCTCGTCGACCGCCGCGATGAGCGCGGAGTCGTCGGAGACGACCTTCAGGCCGCGCTTCTCGACGACCTCGGCGGGCGATCCCTCGCCGGCGAGGACGCCCTGCACGACCTCCTTGGCCAGCTTGTTGGTCAGCTCACCGGCGTTGACCAGCGCGATGACCTCGGCCAGCTGCGCCGGGGTGATCGCCAGCTCCGCCAGCTCGATCTCGCGGGAGTTGGCCTCCTGCGCCAGCGTGTTGACCCACCAGCTGCGGGCCTCGTCCGGCGTGGCGCCCGCTTCGACGGTCTCGGCGACCAGGTCGACCGCGCCGACGTTGAGCAGGTCTCGCAGCGCCTCGTCGGTCAGGTTCCACTCGTTCTGGATGCGCTTGCGGCGCTCCGACGGCATCTCCGGCAGCGTCTTGCGCAGCTCCTCGACCCACTCGCGCGACGGCGCGATCGGGACCAGGTCGGGCTCCGGGAAGTACCGGTAGTCCTCGGCGGTCTCCTTGGTGCGGCCCGGCGACGTGGTGCCGTCGGCCTCCTGGAAGTGCCGCGTCTCCTGCTTGATCGAGCCGCCCTCGGCGAGGATCGCCGCCTGGCGGGTCATCTCGTAGCGGACGGCGCGCTCGACACTGCGCAGCGAGTTGACGTTCTTGGTCTCGGTGCGCGTGCCGAACTCGGTCGCGTCCTTGGCCATCAGGGACACGTTGGCGTCACAGCGGACCGACCCCTGGTCCATCCGGACGTCCGAGACGTCGAGCGCGCTCAGCAGATCCCGCAGCGCGGTGACATACGCCCGCGCGACCTCGGGCGCGCGCCCGCCGGTGTGCTCGATCGTCTTCGTGACGATCTCGATCAGCGGCACGCCCGCGCGGTTGTAGTCGAGCAGCGAGTGCTCGGCACCATGGATCCGACCGGTGGCGCCGCCGACGTGCAGCGACTTGCCGGTGTCCTCCTCCATGTGCGCGCGCTCGATCTCCACGCGGACGACCTCGCCGTCGTCCAGCGTCACGTCGAGGTAGCCGTTGAAGGCGATGGGCTCGTCGTACTGCGACGTCTGGAAGTTCTTCGGCTGGTCCGGGTAGAAGTAGTTCTTCCGGGCGAACCGGCACCACGACGCGATCTCGCAGTTGAGCGCGAGGCCGATGCGGATCGCTCCCTCGACGGCCTTGCCGTTCACCACCGGCAGTGAGCCGGGCAGCCCGAGGCAGGTCGGGCAGACCTTGGAGTTGGGCTCTCCGCCGAACTCGTTGGCGCAGGCGCAGAACATCTTCGTGTTCGTGTTCAGCTCGACGTGCACCTCGAGGCCCAGCACCGGGTCGAACCGCTCGATGACGTCGGCGTAGTCCATCAACTCAACCACGGCGGTCACTTCTTTCCTCCTACTGTCCTGGAAGTCATTCTATGAATCCGATCCGCCGTAGCGCCGTCTCGGTGTCGGTTTGCCAAGCCTGAAAAGAGGGCACCGCTCGCAGCCTGTCGAGTTCGACCCGGCTGGCGATGGTGTCGAGATAGTCGTGCACGGACCTGCTTCGACGCTTTCGCCGAGTGCCGGATCGCAGGGCCTCGGCAAGCGTGCGCTTGGGATCCGTGAGTTTCTCCACCCTGGAGAGCAGGTCCACTTCAAAGACGCCGGTCCTCGTGACGTCGACACCGGCGAGCTCGTTGATCAACGTCACGTCGGCGAGAGCCCAGCTCTCCATCTCCCGGATCGGCACCAGCGGCACGAAGCAGGGAGCGGTGCTCACACCGCTCGTCGCCTTGTCCCATTCGCCCATCATCGGAACCCAGCTCTTCGCGGCTTCCCGATCTGGATTGGCCGTCCCGTCATAGTGAAAAAAGACCAGATTCAATCGCGGCCTTTGATCCAGCACCTGGTGGGCGAACGTCCGCCAGGTATCGGCCTGGCGCTCGAAGACGAGCGGCCGGTCGACATCGAATCCTTTGCCCGGTCGCTCCTGGCCGATCTCCTCAAGCGCGCGAGCGAGCAACTGGCTGAAGAACGTGTCGTCGGTCGCCCCTTCAACGGCGACAACCGTGCGCAACTGCCGCATCAGCCCTCCAGCAGCCGACGGGCTTCGGCTTTGGTGATCGCCAGCAGTTCACGTTGCTCGAACCGAGACACGGGCTCCAAGCCGGACGCCACCTGATCCGCGAGCACCCGAACCCGCGAAACACGGCTGGCGAGCTCGCCGGGCGAGACACGCGACACCCAGTCCATGACCACGATGTCCCGCGGCTCGAGGACAGCCAGCATCAGGGGCGAGTGGCTGGTCAAGATCACCTGGGTCAGCGGCTCACCCGGTTCGGGTTCGGCGGTCAGCTCTTTGAGCACGTGCATGAGTTTCCGCAGACGCTGCGGGAAAATGCCGTTCTCCGGCTCCTCGAAGCACAGCAATCCGCGGTGCTCCGGGTCGTACAAGGCGGCCAGCAGGGCCAGCACCCGAAGTGTCCCGTCCGAGGCGACCCGCGCGCTGACCTTGCCTTCATCACCAGTGGTCAGCTCGACCTCCCACTGACCTGCCGCCTTGTTCTCCTTGACCTCGACCCCGCTGAACCCTTGGATCACCTGGACCAGATCGACCGCGATCTCGTCGAGCCCGCTGCCGAACTCGTCACGAGTGGCCCGCTGGATCCGGTGCAGCACGGCGGCGAGGTTGGCTCCACTCGACTCCAGCTGTTCGTCGGACCGGCCGACCCTGCTCGGCATTCGCAGCGCGACGGGGTCGAGCTGCAGAAAACGCCAGGACTCGAGTTCCTTGCGGATGGCGAACAAGTAGGGGAAGTCCACAGCCGAGGTGATGGTGGACAAGATGGTGGAAAACGCCGAGTCAGCACGGATGAACCTGGCCTTTTCACCTTCCCGGTGCAGGACGAAAGTGCGTTCCGCGTCACCGATGACTGTCTCCAGCAGTGGCGAAGTCACATCGTCGTAGTTCGCACCGGCGGAATCGTGCGCCCTGTCCTGATCAGGTCCGATCGGGTACGCCGCCTCGTGAACCACCATCGGGCTGACGTACTCGTCACCGTCTTGCATCAAAGCGATCTGCAGTTCGTAGCGAACCCGCGTGTGGCTGATGTCCGCATGCTCGCCGAAGGAGTCGGCGACGGACGGTTCGAGTGTGAGCTCGACCGCGAAGGTCATCGCTCCGAGGAACGTGCCATCGCCACGCCGGCGAAACTGCTCCAGCAGGTCACCGCGCTGGTCGTTGAAGGCTTCTTTCGCTCTCAGCGCGGTCGCGAGACGGCTCAGGAGCTGAATCGCATCGAACAGGTTGGACTTACCGCTGGCGTTCTGGCCGAGAACGACCAGGAACGGCGGCAAGTCCAACCCGAAGCGATCGAACGACTTGAAGCCGTCGATCTCGATGCGTGTCAGCAAGTCACGCCTTTCCCAGCTCCGGAACCTCGTGCACCAGCGAGCCACCGTTGGCGGCGTCACGCGCGACCTCGTAGGCGGCGCCGACGCGGTACAGCCTGTCGTCGGCCATCGCGGGGGCCATGATCTGCAGGCCGACCGGCAGGCCGTCCTCGTGTGACAGTCCACTCGGGACACTCATCGCGGCGTTGCCCGCCAGGTTCGACGGAATGGTGCAGAGGTCCGCCAGGTACATCGCCATCGGGTCGTCGACGCGTTCGCCGATCTTGAACGCCGTCGTCGGCGTGGTCGGCGAGACCAGCACGTCCACCTTTTCGTACGCGGCTTCGAAGTCCCGCGTGATGAGCGTGCGGACCTTCTGCGCCGAGCCGTAGTAGGCGTCGTAGTAGCCCGAGGACAGCGCGTAGGTGCCGAGCATGATGCGGCGCTTGACTTCGGGGCCGAAGCCCTTCTCGCGGGTGAGCGACATGACCTCTTCGGCGCTGTGCGCGCCGTCGTCGGACACGCGCAGGCCGTAGCGCATGGCGTCGAACCGGGCGAGGTTCGACGAGCACTCGCTCGGCGCGATCAGGTAGTACGCGGGCAGCGCGTAGGTGAAGCTCGGGCACGAGACCTCGACGACCTCGGCACCGAGCGCGCGAAGCTGCTCGACAGCGGCCTCGAACGACCGCGACACGCCCGGCTGGTAGCCGTCTCCGGCGAATTCCTTCACCACGCCGACGCGGACGCCCTTGAGGTCTCCGGTCAGGCCCTGGCGGGCCGCGGCGACCACCGGCGGGACCGGCGCGTCGATCGAGGTCGAGTCCATCGGGTCGTACCCGGCGATGACCTCGTGCAGCAGGGCGGCGTCGAGCACCGTCCGCGCGCAGGGACCGGCCTGGTCGAGCGACGACGAGAAGGCGACGAGACCGTAGCGGGAGACGCCGCCGTACGTCGGCTTCACGCCGACGGTGCCGGTGACCGCGCCGGGCTGCCGGATCGAGCCGCCGGTGTCGGTGCCGATCGCGATCGCGGCCTCGAACGCCGCGATGGACGCCGAGGAGCCACCGCCGGAGCCGCCCGGGATGCGGGCGTGGTCCCACGGGTTGTGCGTCGGGCCGAACGCGGAGTTCTCCGTGGAGGAGCCCATCGCGAACTCGTCCATGTTGGTCTTGCCGAGCACCACGACACCGGCCTCGCGCAGCTTGCGCGTCACGGTGGCGTCGTACGGCGGGATCCAGTTCTCCAGCGTCTTCGAACCGACGGTGGTCGGGATGCCCTTGGTGGTCAGCACGTCCTTGAGCGCCAGCGGCACCCCGGCGAGCGCCGACTTCGGCGCCTTGCCCTCGGCGACGTCGGCGTCCACCGCGCGGGCCGCGTCGAGCGCGCCCTCGGTGTCCACGTGCAGGAACGCGTGGATGTGGTCGTCGACCTCGGCGATCCGGTCCAGGTGGGCCTGCGTGACCTCGACGGCCGAGACCTCACGGGACTGGATCTTTTCCGCCAGCTCGGCGGCGGTCAGCTTGACGATTTCGGTCACTGCTCTTCTCCCAGAATCCGCGGCACCCGGAAACGACCCTCTTCGCTGGCCGGCGCACCGGCCAGCGCCTGCTGCTGGGTCAGGCCCGGTCGGACCGTGTCCTCACGGAACACGTTGGTCAGCGGCACGGCGTGCGACGTGGGCGGGACATCCTCGCCTGCGATCTCGCTCACTTTGGCCACCGAGTCCAGGATCTGGTCGAGCTGGCCTGCGAAGACGTCCAGCTCCTCTTCGGTGACGGCAAGCCTGGCCAGCTTGGCGAGGTGCGCGACCTCGTCGCGGGAAATGTTGGGCACGCGGGTGACTCCCGGGGTGTGCTGTGCGGGTTCTGTCGGAAGCTGCAAGTCTATGGTGGCGGTGTCGGCGGACTCGACTGGGTTACGCCGCGGCCCGCGCTCCGGCCCGGGGTAGGGCACTTCGGGTAAGGAGTGCCTGGTTCGTTATCCCGAAGGCCGGATGGCGGGCCCCATTACACCGTCCGGTCTGTCACAATCGGCGCCCGGCGTAGCGCGTTCCACGGCGAGGCTGGAACGCCTGAGGCGAGAGGGGCGCGTGTGTCGTTCCTGATCCGGGTCCAATTACCGGACACCCCGGGGACCCTCGGCGCGGTCGCTTCCGCGCTCGGCACCGTCGGCGCCGACATCCTGAGCGTGGACGTGGTCGAACGCGGCGGCGGAATCGCCATCGACGACCTCGTCGTCGAAATCCCCTCCGGCAGGCTGCCGGACGCGCTGATCACCGCCGCCGAAAGCGTCGACGGGGTCGAGGTCGACGCCGTCCGCCCGTACGCCGGGGTGCTGGACACCCATCGCGAACTCGAACTGGTCGAGGAGATCGCCGCGAAGCCCGCTTCGGGGCTGGAGATCCTCGCCGAAGGGGTGCCGCGGATCATCCGGGCGGGCTGGGCCGTCGTCGTCGAGCACTCGGAGCCCGGCGCGCTGCGGCTGGCGTCGTCCAGCGCGGCGCCCGAGACCCCGATCACCGACCTGCCGTGGCTGCCGCTGGAACGCGCCACCATCCTCGACGCCGAAGAGGCGTGGGTGCCGGAGACGTGGAAGGAACTGGGGACCGAACTCGCGGCCACACCGCTGGGGAAGCCGGGGAAGGCGCTGCTGGTCGCGCGGCCGGGCGGGCCGAACTTCCGGGCCGCCGAGGTGGCGCGGCTGGCGCACTTCGCGGGGATCGTCGCCGTCGTCCTGGACAGCTGAGCCGCTCCCGACGCTCACCGCGCCTTCTGACGCGCGCTATGAAAGGTCCTTTCCTTGCAAATTTTGCAAGGAAAGGACCTTTCATAGCGTTGGCGGAGCGCTCAGGTGAGTTCCAGGCGGTAGGCGATCAGCGTCACACCGGGATGCGGCTCCCAGTCCCGCTCGGGCAGCCGCACGAACCCGAGCCGCTCGTAGAGCCGGTGCGCCCGTTCCATCGTGACCAGGCTGCACAGCACCACCCGGGCGGCGTCCAGTTCCCGGGCCCGCGCGATGACCGCCCTGGTCAGCGCCTCGCCGATGCCGCGACCTGTCGCCGAAGGCGCCACGCCGAGCATCCGGAACTCAAGTTCGCCTTCGCGAGACAGCTCGGCGAACGGCGTGCCCGGCCGCGCGATGGTGACCGTGCCGACCAGCGTGCCGTCACCGTCCACCGCGACCAGGAGCTCGGCCTGCTCCGCCCGCTTGGCCGCGTCGACGAGCTCGGCCGCGTAGCCGACGCCCTCGACGAGGCCCCGTTCCGCGGAGTACGCGGTCAGGGTGAGTTCCCCGATCGCCTTCAGTTCCTCGGCCCGTGCGGGCCGGATCTCCAGGTCACTCACCGGTCTCCTCCTCGGTCGGCAACGCGAGCTCGGCGGCGGCCTCGGGGCCGGCTTCCAGCAGCACCCGGAAGCCGTTCTCGTCGAGCACCGGCACCTTCAGCTGGACGGCCTTGTCGTACTTCGTCCCCGGCGCGTCGCCGACGACGACGAACGCTGTCTTCTTCGACACCGAACCGGCCGCCTTCCCGCCGCGGGCCATGATGAACTCCTTGGCCTCGTCGCGGGAGTAGAGATTCAGCGAACCGGTGACGACGATCGACAGTCCTTCGAGGTTGCGCGGGATGGACTCGTCGCGCTCCTCCTCCATCCGCACCCCGGCCGCACGCCACTTCTCGACGATCTCGCGGTGCCAATCGACCTCGAACCACTCCTTCGCGGCTCGCACGATGGTCGGGCCGACCCCGTCGACGGCGGCGAGCTCCTCTTCGGAAGCGTTCTCGATCTTTTCCAGCGAACCGAATTCCCGCGCGAGCGCCTGCGCGGCCGTCGGGCCGACATGCCGGATCGAAAGCCCGACGACGACCTTCCACAGTGGACGGTCCTTGACGGTTTCGAGGTTTTCCAGCAGTTTCCGACCGTTGGCCGACAGCTCCCCCGCCTTGGTCCGGAACAGTTCGACTTCGAGCAGTTTCTCCTCGTCCAGGTCGAAGATGTCGCCTTCGTCGTGCACGACACCGGCGTCCAGCAGCGCCACCGCGGCCTCGTACCCGACCACCTCGATGTCGAAGACATTCCGGCTCGCCAGGTGGAACAGCCGTTCCCTTCGCTGCGCCAGGCAGAACCGCGAGTTCGGGCAACGGATGTCGATGTCGCCCTCCTTCTGGTACGCCAGTTCGGTGTCGCAGTTGGGGCAGCGCAGCGGCATGATGAACTCGCGCTCTTCGCCGGTGCGCGCGTCGGCCACCGGGCCGAGCACCTCGGGGATGACGTCGCCCGCCTTGCGGATGACGACCTTGTCCCCGATCAGCACGCCCTTGCGTTTGACCTCTTCCTGGTTGTGCAACGTCGCCATCGCGACCGTGGAGCCCGCCACCTTCACCGGCTCCATCACCGCGAACGGGGTGACCCGCCCGGTGCGGCCGACGTTGACCTGGATGTCCAGCAGGGTGGTGATCGCCTCTTCCGGCGGGTACTTGTAGGCGATCGCCCAGCGCGGCGCGCGCGAGGTCGTGCCGAGACGGCGCTGCAGCGCGACCTCGTCGACCTTGATGACGACGCCGTCGATCTCGTGCTCGGCGTCGTGGCGGTGCTCACCCCAGTACTCGATGTGCTCCAGCAGTTCCTTGTCCGAACCCAGCACCTTGCTGTGCGGCGACACCGGCAGGCCCCACGCGGCGAGCGCGTCGTACGCCTCGGACTGGCGCTTCGGCTCGAATCCCTCGCGTTTGCCCAGCCCGTGGCAGATCAGCCGCAGGTTGCGGGACTTCGTGATCTTGGGATCCTTCTGCCGCAACGATCCGGCGGCGGTGTTGCGCGGGTTCGCGTACGGATCCTTGCCCGCCTCGACCATCTTCGCGTTGAGCGCCAGGAAGTCTTCGACGCGGAAGAACACCTCGCCGCGGACCTCGACCAGCGCGGGCACCGGGAACTCGTCCGTTCCGGTCAACCTGTCCGGCACCTGCTCCAGCGTGCGGACGTTGAGCGTGACGTCCTCACCGGTGCGGCCGTCGCCCCTGGTCAGCGCGCGGGTCAGGCGGCCGTTCTCGTACAGCAGGTTGATCGCGAGCCCGTCGATCTTCAGTTCGGCGAGGTACTTCGTCGCGCCGATCTCCTTCTGGACCCGCTCGACCCAGGTCTCGAACTCCTCGGAGTCGAAGACGTTGTCCAGGCTGAGCATGCGCTCGAGGTGGTCGTGCGCGACGAACTCGGTCGAGAACGTGCCGCCGACGTTCTGCGTCGGCGACTCCGGCGTCACCAGCCCCGGATGCTCGTCTTCGATGGCCTGGAGTTCGCTGAGCAGCGTGTCGAACTGGCCATCGGACACGATCGGTGAATCCAGCACGTAGTACCGGAACTGGTGCCCGCGGATCTCCTCCGCCAGTTCGGCATGCTTTTCACGGACTGCGGACGGCACGTCGGTGACGTCCTGCGCGGACTCGAGGTTTTCGGGAAGTTCGCTGCTCACGGGGGTAACACTAGTCGGGGGTACCGACATTTCCCGGCGTCGGTGAGCCGAGTCGGCCGACCACTTCGCGCAGTTCCAGGAGGGTCAGCGGCCCGTCCTGCGCCTCGGTCACGAGCTCGACCTTGCCCAGTCGTTCGGCCGCGACGCGCTCACCCAGCGTGGCGTCCAGCGGCAGGAAGGTCATGGTCGTCCGGGTCTCCGGGCGGAGTTCCCCGATCAGGGGATGGAACACCGTGACGTCCACCCGTCCGGCTGATTCGTCCACCTTCGCGGTCACCCGGACGTCGGCGAGCGCGACGCTCGTCTCGCCGAGGTTGACGGTGACCTCACTCGGATCGGGGACCGGCGGCACGGAGTCGTGGTACTCCCAGATCGCGTCCTCTGGCGGCGCGGCGGCCTTCCACGCGTCGGTGTACGGGCGCAGTTCCGGATCCTCTTGGCCGGTGAGCACCAGCGAGTAGATCGCCCGGTGCCCCCGATCGAGGGAAAAATGCAGGCGGGGGTGCAGCGCCTCGACGATGGTGCAGAGATCGTGTTCCACGCGGTGCGGTTCGCGGTCGCCGAGCGCGGCGCTGACCTCCGGCAGGAGCTCGAACCACGCCTCCCAGAACGTCACCGCCGCTGCGGCCGCGTCCTCGGGGACCGGCTGCTCAGGCCAGGCGGTGCGGGGGTCGGGAACGTCCTCGGACTTGCGGGAGCGGCGGAACAAACGCATGAAGGGCACGCTACCGCGCCGGTCACCAGCCTTCAGGCGGTTCGGTGAAAGCCTTGCCGGCCTCCCTGCTGAGCGTGAGCGCGCGGCGCATCCACTCGGGGGTGGCGCCCGCGAGACCGCACGCCGGGGTCGGCACGACGCGTTCGGCGAGGATCTCGCGGCGGAAACCGAGCCTGTCGACGAGCTTGAGCACGGGTGTGACCACGTCACGCAGCTCCACCGGCACGCCGGGGTCGGCAGTGGGGACGAGCCCGAGCATCAGCGTCGTGCCGGAGTCCAGCGCCTCGCCGATTTCGTCGAGCTGCGCGGGCGAAGCGCCCCTCATCAAGGCGAAATCGAAGGCGATCGCCTTCGCTCCCGCCGCGCGCAGCAACGAGATCGGCGGTTTTCCGGCGCAGCAGTGCACCGCGACCGGCTGTCCGGTGATGCGCTCCGCGCCGGAGATCACCGTCGACAGCAGCTCGCGGGCCTCAGGCGCGGGCACGGCGGGAACGGTGCCGTAGCCGGACGCCGTCGGGAGATCGCCGTCGAGGACAGCGGGCAGCGACGGTTCGTCGAACTGGAGCACCACCGGCGCGCCGACGCGCGACTTCAGCTCCGCGACGTGGGCGGCGAGGCCGTCCAGCAGCGACGCGGAGAAATCGCGCAGCGCCCCCCGATCGGTGAGGATCCGGTGCCCGCGCGGGAGTTCGACGTTCGCGGCGAGCGTCCAGGGGCCGGCGACCTGCGCCTTGAACACCGGCGGCGCGGCGCCCGCCTTCTCCCGCGCCTCCTGGACGGCGTCGAGGTCCCAGCTCATCAGGTCGAGGGCCCGGCGGTGGTCGTGCCCCGGACGGGAGGCGACGCGATAGCCGCTCGGCACCACCTCGACCGCGAGATCGACCAGCAGCGCCGCCGTCCGGCCGATCAGGTCGGCCCCGACGCCGCGCGCCGGAAGTTCGGGCAGACAGGGGAATTCGGGCAGTTCGCCGAACACGATCGACGCGGCCTCGACCGGATCGGTACCGGGCAGGGAACCGATCGCCGTCGCCGCGCCCGGAGGCCAAGATCGTTCGTTCACACCCGGATTCTCCCCTTGGTCCGAGTGCGCGGGGCAGCGGGGCACAGGAGGACACGGACATTCGACGCAATTGCCATCGACGAGCCCGTGACGGCACCGAGCGCATTACGCTGACCTGCCATGACGAGCTCTCCACAGCCCGCCGGCTGGTATCCCGACCAGCAGAACCCCCGGATGTACCGGTGGTGGGACGGACAGGCCTGGACGGCCGACACGCGGCCTTCGCACGACGCCGAGATGATCGAGCTGGACATCGAAGGCGGGCACGCCCCGGACAAGATCCGGGCGCAGGTGGCGAAGGGAACCCAGAACCGGGGCGGTGGGGTCACCGGCGGCGGAACCCTGTTCTCCGAACCCGTACTGGTGGTCAACCAGCGCGCGAAACTCATCGAAATGTCCAACGAGTTCGGCGTGTTCGACCAGAACGGCAACCGGCTCGGCGGCGTCGTCCAGGTCGGGCAGAGCACGTTCAAGAAGGCCATCCGGCTGCTGACGAATTACGACCAGTACCTGACCCACCGCTTCGAAATCCGCGACGCGAACCACAGCACCGTGCTGAAGGTGACGCGACCGGCGAAGGTGTTCAAATCCCGGTTCCTGGTGACGAAGGCCGACGACTCCCCGATCGGGGAGATCGTGCAGGAGAACGTCTTCGGCAAGATCCGGCTGGGCTTCCTGGTCAACGGCCAGAAGGTCGGCGGGATCTTCGCGGAGAACTGGCGGGCGTGGAACTTCGTGATCAAGGACCACGCCGACGTCGAGATCGCGCGGATCACCAAGACCTGGGGCGGTTTCGTGAAGGCCGCGTTCACCACCGCCGACAACTACGTCGTCGAGATCCACCGGCCGCTGCGGGATCCGCTGGCCTCCATGGTGGTCGCCTCGGCGCTGACCATCGACACGGCGCTGAAGCAGGACGACAAGGGCTGAGTGAGTGACCGGGGTCTCACCCCACTCAAGTGGACACTCGGCTTCCGGCGGCACAAAGTGGAGGAACTGGGGCGGCACACTGGAGTGCGTCCGGGACGGAGGTCACCATGGAGCCGTTGCCCGAAGACGGCGAACGGGACTGGGCCGAGCCAGGCGTCTACACGGTTTCGCCGGGGGTCCACCGGATCCCGCTGCCCCTGCCGCACGACGCGCTGCGCGCGGTCAACGTCTACGTCGTCACCGACGGCACCCGCCTGGTCCTCGTCGACTCGGGCTGGGCGCTGGAGTCGGCGCGCGAGCGGCTTTCGCGTGGGCTCAAGGCGCTCGGCGCGGGCCTCGGCGACATCGACGAATTCCTGATCACCCACGTGCATCGCGATCACTACACGATGGCCGTGGAACTGCGCCGCGAATTCGGCGGCAAGGTCGGGCTCGGGAAGCTCGAAGAGCCGTCGCTCGTGCGTTCCGGCGATCCGGACCGCTTCCCGATGGAGGCACAGGTCGGCCTGCTGGAACGCTGTGGCGCGGCCCCCGTCGTCGAGGTGCTCGCCAAGGCCTTCGGCGGTGTCCGGCACACCGAGGCGCATCTGTGGGAGCAGCCCGACGAATGGCTGGCCCCCGGCAAACGCACGATCGTGCCCGGCCGCGAGTTCGACATCGTGCACACGCCGGGTCACACGGCCGGGCACGTCGTCTTCGTCGACGACGAGGCCGGACTGGTGTTCTCCGGCGACCACGTGCTGCCGCACATCACGCCGTCCATCGGGTTCCAGCCGGTGCCCGCCGAACTACCGCTGCGGGACTACCTCGACTCCCTGCGCCTGGTGCGCGAGATGCCGGACCGGCGCATGCTGCCCGCGCACGGCCTCGTCACCGACAGCGTCCACGCGCGCGTGGACGAACTGCTGGAGCACCACCGCGACCGCCTGGAGGTCATGGGCGCCGAGATCACCGCGGACGTCACGACGGCGTACGAGGTCGCGCTGCGGCTGGGCTGGACCCGCCGGAAGCGCAAACTCGACGAGATGGACCCGTTCAACCAGATGCTCGCCGTCCTCGAGACCGGTTCGCATCTGGATCTGCTGCTGGCGCAAGGAAAACTCACCGCGACCGAGTCCGGCGGGGTGCGACACTACGCCTCATGATCATCCGTGAAGCCCGCCGGGAAGACGTCGCGGCGATCGTCGGGATGCTCGCCGACGACCAGATCGGCAGCACCCGTGATTCCGCCGACGACCTCACGCCGTACCTCAAGGCGTTCGAGGAGATCGACGCCGACCCGGCACAGCTGCTGATCGTCGCCGACGACGCCGGAGAGGCCGTCGGCACGCTCCAGCTGTCGGTCATTCCCGGCCTGGCGAGGAAAGGCGCGCTGCGCGGGCAGATCGAGGCCGTCCGGGTGCGGGCGAGCCATCGCGGCTCCGGCCTCGGCGGGGAACTGATGGCGTGGGCGATCGCGGAGTCCCGGCGGCGGGGCTGCGCGCTCGTGCAGCTGACGTCGGACGTGAAACGCGAGGACGCGCACCGGTTCTACGAGCGGCTCGGCTTCGAAGCGAGCCACACCGGCTTCAAGCTGAAGTTCTGACTTCTCCTCTGAATGCGGAAAGCCGGGTCTCCGTGGCGTGTGACGACCAGCGACCGTGGTCGTGAGTGGCAAGTGGGGTTAGAACGACACTTGCCACTCACGACCCACCGGACCGCCCACTCACTGCCGCGTCAGCGGGTCCCTGAGATCTTCGCGCTCCCCAGCACGAGGTCGCCTTCGGCAGCGTCGGTGCGGTACAGCACGACGACCTGCCCCGGAGCGACCCCGCGCAGCGGCTCCCGCAGCTGGACGGTCACCGAGTCGCCCGAGTCACCCGAAACCTCCGCGACGGCCTCGACGATCCCGCCGTGCGCGCGCACCTGGACGACGCATTCGGTCGGGCCGTCCAGCGGCCGCTCGCTCGGCCAGATCGGGCGGTTCGCCTCGATCACGTTCACGCCGAGGTCCCGCGCGGAACCGACCTTCACGGTGCCCGAAACCGGCTCCAGGGAAAGCACGTAGCGCGGCCGCCCGTCCGGCGCCGGCGCCTCGATGCCGAGTCCCTTGCGCTGGCCGACGGTGAAGCCGTGCACGCCGGTGTGCTCGCCGAGCACGGCACCGGTCTCGGCGTCGACGAGCTGCCCCGGGCGCTGACCGAGCCGCTTCTCCAGGAAGCTCTTCGTGTCCCCGTCCGGGATGAAGCAGATGTCGTGGCTGTCCGGCTTGTTCGCCACCGACAGGCCGCGGCTCTCGGCCTCGGCGCGCACGTCGGTCTTCCACGAATCACCCAGCGGGAACAGTGAATGCCGCAGCTGCTCAGGCGTCAGCGAAGCCAGGACGTACGACTGGTCCTTGCCCGAGTCGACGCTGCGCCGCAGCTCCGGGACACCGTCCACAAGGGACAGCCGGGCGTAGTGCCCGGTGGCGACGGCGTCGAAGCCGAGCGCCATCGCCTTGTCCAGCAACGCCTCGAACTTGATCTTCTCGTTGCAGGTGACGCACGGGTTCGGCGTCCGGCCGGCCGCGTACTCGCCGACGAAGGTCTCGATGACCTCTTCGGTGAAGCGCTCGGCGAAGTCCCAGATGTAGAAGGGGATGCCGAGGATGTCGGCCGCGCGCCGCGCGTCACCCGAGTCCTCGATCGTGCAGCAGCCGCGGGATCCGGTGCGCAGCGTGCCGGGCTTCGCCGACAGCGCCAGGTGCACGCCGACGACCTCGTGCCCGGCGTCCACGGCGCGGGCGGCGGCCACCGCCGAGTCCACTCCCCCGCTCATCGCGGCCAGTACGCGCATCTTCCTCACACCTCTTGCTTCTGCGTCTGCTTGCGCATTCCGGCTAGTCCCGCCTGCCTCGCCCTGTCGACGACGCCCGCGATCTCCCTCGAAACCGCTTCGACGTCTTCCGGCGCCGACGTATGCCCGAACGAGAACCGCAGCGACCCGCGCGCGGCCGCCGGATCGGCACCCATGGCCAGCAGCACGTGACTCGGCTGCGCGACTCCCGCCGTGCACGCCGATCCAGTGGAACATTCGATGCCCTTGGCGTCCAAGAGCATTAACAGACTGTCACCCGCGCAACCGGGGAAGGTGAAGTGGGCGTGCGTCGGCAGGCGCTCGCCCTCGCCGCCGTTGAGCACCGCGTCCGGCACCTCGCGCCGGATGGCCTCGATCAGGTCGTCCCGCAGTTCGGCGACGCGTTTGGCGTACTCCTCACGGCCTTCGACCGTGGCCTTCACCGCCGTCGCGAACGCGATCACCGCCGGCACGTCGAGGGTGCCCGAACGCACGCTGCGCTCCTGGCCGCCGCCGTGCAAGACCGGCACGCACGCGGTGTCGCGCCCGAGTAGCAGCGCGCCGACGCCGTACGGGCCGCCGAGTTTGTGCGCGGTCAGGGTCAGCGCGGCGGCACCGCTCTCGGCGAAGCCGACCGGCACCGCGCCGACGGCCTGGACGGCGTCGGTGTGCAGCGGGATCTCGTGTTCGGCGCAGACGGCGGCGAGCTCGGCGATCGGGTTGACCGTGCCGACCTCGTTGTTCGCCCACATCACGGTGGCCAGCGCGACCGTCTCGGGGCTGTCGCCGATGGCGGTGCGCAGCGACTCCGGGGAAACGCGGCCCGCCTGGTCGGCCTCGACCCAGACGATCTCGGCGCCCGCGTGCTGCTCCAGCCACTCGACGGATTCGAGGACGGCGTGGTGCTCGACGGTGCTGCACAGCACCCGCCGGCGCTCCGGATCCTCGCCGTTGCGGGCCCAGAAGATGCCCTTGACCGCGAGGTTGTCGCTCTCCGTGCCGCCGGCGGTGAAGATCACCTCGGACGGCCGGGCGCCCAGCGCCTCCGCGATCACCTCGCGGGCTTCTTCGACACTTCGCCGGGCCCGGCGCCCCGAGGAATGCAGTGCGGAGGCGTTGCCCACTGTGGACAGCGCCTCGGACATCGCCGCTACGGCTTCGGGCAACATCGGGGTGGTCGCCGCGTGGTCGAGATAGGTCATCGCCTTACCAGGGTAGACCGCTCCGGGGCGTGACCAAGCCCACCCTGGTCAGCGGGTGGCCCCGCTCATACCCGACGGCCACCGGCCGGTCAGCCGCACCCCGAGCAGCGCGATGCCGGTCAGCAGCACCGCAAGCACCAAGATCGCCACCGAAGGCTCCTTCGCCGACGCCAGGGAAGCGAGCAGGACACCACCCAAACCGATGGTCAGGGCCGATCCGACCCAGTCTCCGAGCTGCAGCGCCGAGGTGTTGAACCCGCGTTCGGCCTCCGGCGAGTAGCGGAGCAGCAGTACCGAGATCGCGGGCATCGCGATGCCCATCCCGGAGCCGCCGACCGCCGATGCCACGAACGCCATCCAGGCCGGGAACGAGGGCAGCGGGACGAAGACGAAGATCGCCAGACCGGCCGCGACCAGCGCGAACCCGACCCGCAAGGACGCTTCGCGAGACCAGTCGAGCATGCGGCCCTGCAGCATCGAACCCGCCGACCAGCCCAGCGCGGTCACCGTCAGCGGCAGCCCGGCCAGCGCGGGGCTGTAGCCGTGGACCTCGGTCATCGTGAGCGGCAGGTACGCCTCCATCCCGGCGTACGCGCCCGCGATCAGTCCGCGCAGAGCGATCACTGTCGGCAACCCCGGCCGCGACGTCAGCGTCCCGGCGGGGAGGAGTTTGCGGAGCGCGTAGGCCAGCGCGGCCAGTCCGGCGCCGCCGTAGGCCAGCGCGGCGAGGGACGGGTGCTGCGCCGCCCAGGTGAGCGCGGCGACGCCGAGGGCGGCGACCACCGCGGGCACGACCCCGGCGCGGCGCGCGGACTCGCCGGGCACATGCCGGGGCAGTTTCCGGGTGACGACGACCAGCAGCCCCACGCCCACGGCGGTCAGCGGGATCAACCCGAGGAAGACCCAGCGCCAGCCGACGCTCACGGTCAGCACTCCCGCGATCGACGGCCCGATCACCGCGGGCAGCACCCACGCGGCGGCGTTGGCGGCGTAGATCACCGGACGTTCGCGGTCACTGAAGGTGAGCGCGATCAGCAGCGACACCGAGACCAGCAGGAGGCCGGAGCCGAAACCCTGCAAGGCCCGGCCGAGCAGGAGCATCGGCATGTCGTGGGCAAGCCCCGCGACCAGCAGCCCGACGGCGAACAACGCGGTCCCGGCGAGCAGCGCGGGCGCCGGGCCCTTGCGGTCGCCGAGCCGTCCGGAAAGGACGGTCGCGACGACGCTGGCGACCAGGAAGGTGGTGAAGGGCCAGGCGTACAGGGCGAGGCCGTCGAGGTCGGCGACCATCGTCGGCATCGCGGTCGCGACGCCCATGCTCTCGAACGCGATGAGCGTGACCATGAGCAGCAACCCGACCGTGGTCACACGGTGCTCCGGTGTCCAGAGCACGCCCTTCGGCTTCGCCTTGTCCCCAGTGATCGTCATACGACGAGCGTGCTACCTCCAGTTCGGTGGAGGTCAAGCTGGTCGTGAGTGGCGATTCGGGTCAGAACCAACCGTGTCTAGGTACCCACTGGGTTCTGGCTGCGGTTGCTCGCTGGCACGGTCTGTGAAGGGCCCCTTGCCTACCCTGAAGGTAGTGAAGGAGGCCTTCACGGACTGCAGGCGACCAGGGGCCGCGCCGTGGTCACTCACGACACCTGGCTGACGGGCGCCAGCCGCAGCTCCCGCGCCAGCACGGCGGCCTCGCCGCGCGACGTGACTTCCAGCTTTCCCAGCACCTTCCGCACGTGGAACTTCACCGTGTGCTCGGTCAGCTGCAGTTCCTCGGCGATCTGCCGGTTCCGCTTGCCGCGCGCGATCCCGGCGAGGACTTCGAGTTCACGCGAGTTCAGCCTGTCCAGCGGGCGCAGCTCCGGGGTTTCCGGGACGCCCAGCGGCAGGATCGCGGTGATCGTGGCGCCCCAGCCGGGCACGGCGTCGACCTCCCAGCGGCCGTCGAGCGGGGTGATCCGCTCGGTGAGACCGGTGGCGGGTACGGCGCGGGCGACGTCCGGGCCGTCGTCGCGCACGGTGATCCGGAGGGCTCCACCGTCGATCGCCCAGGAAGCCCGGACCCGGGAGCTGCCGCGTTCCAGGGCGCTGAGCACGAGGCCCCGGGTGACCGTGCGCGCGGTGTGCGCGATGTCCTGCGGGAGTGGCCTGTCGTCGCCGGGCCCGGCGAGGTCGACGGTCATGTCGTTGTGGCGTACCAAGGGTTCCAGCTGCGCGGCGAGGGTGTCGAACGCCGCCGACGCCGGTTCCGCCGAGAGCTCCTGATCACGATCGGCGACCGAGCGCAGCTCGACCAGCGCGGACGCGGCGAGGTCGGTGGCCGTCTGGCGGGCGGCGGCGTCGCCGAGCTGCCGGGAGCGCAGGACCGCGAGCAGGGACGCCAGCGTGGTCGCGTGGGTCTGCCCCAGGTCGGTGATCGTCTGCGCCCGCGCGGTCGCGGCCGCCAGATTGCTCGCGATGATCTCGGGTTCGGGATCCGTGGCGCGCTGGGCGGCGCTGACGCTGACGATGCCCCACAGCCGGGCGACGATCTCCAGCGCGCGGTCCGCGGGCTCCTCCTCGGTGGGGACGAGCGCGATCGTCGAGCCCTTGCCGATCACCGGCGCCGAGGTCAGGATGACGAGCTTCCGCCGCTTCCCGCCAAGTATCTCTTCGGCCACGACCGCCTGGCCGGGGACACCGAGCGCGGTGAGCCGCCGCAGCTCCGCGCTCGTGACCGCGCCGGTGATCACCGGATCGCCGTCGACCTTGATCGGGATGCGGGAGCAGTCACCGGTCTCCATGGCGGCGGCCCGGTGCGGCAGGACGGCCGCGGCCGCCGCGGAGAAGCGCGGCAGGAGTTCGGCGCGCGTGGCGGCGAGCATGCGCTCGACCTGGCTCAGCACGTACAGCGGATCCGACCACTCGTCCATGGCTCCACAGTAGGCGCGGTCGCCGTGCGCGACGCTGCTCGCCCGGCTAGCGAACACTGCTCGTCCGAGCGGTTCGGGCGGGGTCCGGGCGCCGGTTGACTGATCGCAGCGAAGAAACCGAACGAGGAGTGAACATGCGAGCGATCACCATCACCCAGTACGGCGACACCGGCGTCCTGCGGTCCGCCGAGGTCCCGGCGCCGGAGCCGGGCCCGGGTCAGGTGCGGGTCGCGGTCAAGGCCGCCGGCGTCAATCCTCTCGACTGGAAGATCCGGTCCGGTGCCATGGCGGAGCTCTTCCCGGTCGAATTCCCGCATATCCTCGGCCACGAATTCGCGGGCGTGGTGGACTCGGTCGGCGAAGGCGCCGGATTCGCCGTCGGGGACGAGGTCTTCGGCTGGGCCGACACCGGGTCCTACGCGGAGTACGCGCTGGCGAGCACGGTCACCCGCAAACCGGCCGGGCTTTCGTGGTCCGAAGCCGCCGCGCTGCCCGTCGTCGGCGAGACGGCGTTGCGGGTGCTGGGCGAACTCGAGGTCAAGCCGGGCGAGACGGTCGTGATCCACGGGGCGAGCGGCCAGGTCGGCCGGATCGCGACGCAGGCCGCCGTCGCGCTGGGCGCCACGGTCGTCGGGCTGGCGGGCGCTTCGTCGCTGGACGAGGTGAAGGAGCTCGGCGCGCTGCCGGTCCAGTACGGCGACGGCTGGGTCGCGCGGGTCCGCTCGGTCGCGCCGGACGGCGTCGACGCGGTGTTCGACGCGGCCGGGTTCGGTGTCCTGGGTGACTCCGTCGACCTGCTCGGTTCACCCGACAGGCTGATCACCATCGCCGACCCGTCCGCGTACGCGCAGGGGCTGAAGTTCTCGGCGGGCGGGGAGCAAACCGCCGCGGTGCTGGAGGATCTCGTCTCGCGGGGGCTGAAGCTCAAGCTGGGAACCGCTTACCCGCTCGCCGATACCGCCGAGGCACACAAGGAGAGCGCGACCGGGCACGCGGGCGGGAAGATCACGCTGGTCTTCGGCTGAGCTGAAGGGAACCATGCCCGCATGGGACGCGGTGAAGGACGCTTTCACCACGTCCCATGCGGGGAAAGTCCCCTTCAGGCCGCCGGAGTCCGGGCGGGGGCGGGAGGAGCGACCGGAGCGGAGATCGGACGGCGGCGGCGACGCTGAGCCGGGATCTGGACCCGTCCGAGTGCCGCCTGCACCGCGGATTCCGCCAGCGCGGCCAGTTCCCGCCGGTCCGAAGCTCGGCCCGGCGCGATCTCCGGGCACACGTGCACCTCCAGCACCAGACCACGCAGGGCCGCCACCCGCCGCAGCGAGGCGATGAGCGACTCCGGCCCGATGAACGCGGGCTGCGTCGTCTCCCGCCCGTCGGCGAGCCGGAAGCGCAGCGCGAGCGGCCGCACCGGGACACCGCCGTCGATCGCGGCCTGGAAGCTCGCCGGGCGGAACCGGCCCGAACCCAGACCGCACCAGGTGGTGCCCTCCGGCGTCACACTGACGAGTGATCCGCCGCGCATCGCGTCGGCGAGTTCGCCCATCGTCGCGGGCAGACTCCGCAGGTTCTCCCGGTCGAGGAAGATGCTGCCGCCGCGACGCACCAGCAGGCCGAGCACCGGCCAGGTGCCGACCTCCTTCTTGGCGAGCGCCCGCATCGGCTGGACGGCGTTGACCGCGATGATGTCCAGCCACGAGATGTGGTTGTTCACCACGAGCGCGCCACGGCCGGGCACGGCGCGGAAACGCTCGTCACCGAGCACCCGCAGCTGTACCCCGAACGAGCGAAGGATCCCCGAGAACAGCAGGCGCACCAACCGTTCCCGGGGCATGCCGCGCAGCACGAGCACCAGCGGCGCGGCCACGAAAGCGCCGAGGATGACGCCGATCGCCGCGGTGAACCGCAGGACACGACGGGGGAACGCCACCGTCGGCACCCCTTCGGTCAGGCAGCCGTCGCCACACGGCGACTTCGGCATCCAGGCGTGGGTCATCCCTGCTCTCCCAGGAAGAACTTGAGATACCGCTCGTCGACGTTGTGCAGATCCAGCAGGACGAAGAAGTCCGCGACACCGAAATCCTCGTCCAGCGCGGGCGGGCCGTAGGTTTTCGCGCCCAGGCGTGTGTAGCCCTTGATGAGCGGCGGGAGGACGGCGCGGGCGGGCCGCTCGACGCCTTCGGTGCGCCACGGGTTCAGCGGCGTCACCCGAAGGGATTCATCCGCGTAGTGCTTCGCGCGCAGGACATCCCAGACGCCCGCCGCGTATCCCCCGCCGTCGGTCAGCGGCACGGACGCGCAACCGGCGAGGTACCGGTGCCCGGCCAGCAGCATGTAGCGCCCGATCCCCGCCCAGACGAGGCTCACCACGGCGCCGCTGCGGTGGTCGGGGTGCACGCAGGAGCGGCCCGTCTCGACCAGCGAAGGACGCAGTGCGTCGAGCGCCGTGAGGTCGAATTCGCTGTCGGAGTACAGCTTTCCCGCTCGCACGGCCCGATCGGGCGGCAGCATCCGGTACGTGCCCACGATCTCGCCGGTGTTGTCGTCCCGCACCACGAGGTGATCGCAGAACTCGTCGAAGTAGTCGACATCGAGGCCGGGTTCGAGCGAATTGAGCGTCGCTCCCATTTCCTCGGCGAACACCTGATGACGAAGGCGTTGCGCGGCAACGACTTCTTCGTTTCCGTTGGCGACGAGAAGGGAGTAACGCGGCGCGTCGGCCGGGAGTTCGACACCTGCCTGGTCAGTACTGACGAGGAGCTGTGACGTCGTCATAACCAAGGTCTACCCCTGGAGGGGTACCAACGACAATGCGCCCGATGGCCGATTAGTGCACGTTCAGTTAATTGCGGGTTCTCAGGCTTCTCTCAGGGTGGAAGATCACTTCCGGGTCACAGAAAAGGGACCGCCGGGGAAATAATCCCGGCGGTCCCTTTCGCGAAATGCGGGACTCAGCCCTTGCGCTGCTTGACCGCTTCGGTCAGCTGCGGCGCGACGTTGAACAGGTCGCCCACCACACCGAAGTCGGCGATCTCGAAGATCGGCGCCTCGGCGTCCTTGTTGACCGCGATGATGGTCTTCGAGGTCTGCATGCCCGCCCGGTGCTGGATCGCGCCGGAGATGCCCAGCGCGATGTACAGCTGCGGCGAGACCGTCTTACCGGTCTGGCCGACCTGGAACTGCGCCGGGTAGTAGCCCGAGTCGACGGCGGCGCGGGAAGCACCGACGGCCGCGCCGAGCGAGTCGGCCAGCGTCTCGACGACGTCGAACTTGTCGGCCGAGCCGACACCGCGGCCACCGGAGACGACGACCGAGGCCTCGGTCAGCTCCGGCCGGTCACCGCCGACGATCGGCTCGACACCGGTGATCTTGGCGGACTTCGCCGGGTCACCGGCGGGGACCTCGACGGTCTCCTCGGCGGCGGCACCGTCGGCCTGGGTCGCCTCGACCGCGCCGGGGCGGACCGAGATGACCGGGACACCCTTGGTGGCCTTGGACTTGACGGAGAACGCGCCACCGAAGATGGACTGGTCGACACTGCCGTCGCTGTTCACGCCGACGGCGTCGTACAGCAGGCCGGAGCCGAGGCGGACCGCGACACGGGCGGACACCTCCTTGCCCTCGGCGCTGGCCGCGACGAGCACGGCGGCCGGGGAGGTCCGCTCCGCCAGCGCGGCGAGGACGTCCACCTTCGGGGTGACCAGGAAACCGGTGGCGTTGTCGCCCTCGGCGACGTACACCTTCGCGGCGCCGTGCGCGGCGAGGGCTTCCTTCGCCTTGGCGGCGGTGCCGGTCGGGCCGACGACGACCGCGGACGGCTCACCCAGTTCACGAGCGGCGGTCAGCAGCTCGAGCGTGACCTTCTTGACTTCACCGTCGACGTGGTCGACGAGGACGAGTACTTCAGCCATTTCCCTATTCCTCCTCGAACCTGTCTCAGATGAGCTTCTGCGCGACCAGGTAGGCGGCCACCTTGCTGCCGCCGTCACCCTCGTCCTCGACGCGCTCACCGGCGGTGCGCGGCGGCTTCGGGGAGGCTTCGAGCACGGACGACCAGGCGTTGCCGAGGCCGACCTCTCCGGCGTCGAGGCCCAGGTCCGCGACAGTCAGCGTCTCGACCGGCTTCTTCTTCGCGGCCATGATGCCCTTGAAGGAGGGGTAGCGCGGCTCGTTGATCTTCTCGCCGACGCTCACCACCGCGGGCAGATTCGCTTCGAGGTGCGTGACGCCGTCCTCGGTGTAGCGGTCGGCCTTGATCGAGGTGCCGTCGACGGTCAGCTCGTTCACGTGGGTCAGCTGCGGCAGGCCGAGCAGCTCGGCGATGATCGCCGGCACGGCGCCACCGCGGCCGTCGGAGGCCTCGTTACCGGTGATGACCAGGTCGAAGCCTTCGACCTTCGAGATCGCGGCGGCCAGCACCTTGGCGGTGGCGATCGCGTCGGAGCCGTGAAGCGCCTCGTCGGAGACGTGGATGGCCTTGTCGGCACCCATGGACAGCGCCTTGCGGATCGCGTCGGTCGCGCGGTCGGGACCCACCGAGACGACGGTGACCTCGCCCTCTCCGGCTTCCTTGATCTTCAGGGCTTCTTCGACGGCCTTCTCGTTGATCTCGTCGAGCACGGCGTCGGCGGATTCGCGATCAAGAGTGTTGTCGGCACCGGAGAGCTTCCGCTCCGAGTAGGTGTCCGGTACCTGCTTGACCAGGACAACGATGTTCGTCATGGGTCTACTTCGACCTCCCGTTAGTGGCCGGCGTCGGCCACGGGGCAACAGCTCTACTGGCCGGTAGATTAGGGCCATTTCGGCGCCGCGGCCCGCCGAGGTGACCTCATTCACCTGGATGCACGTTTTAATGGGACCATCGTCCAGGTATTTCACCCGGAAGTGAGTGTAACCGGGCGACTAACCCGAACGGCCGTATTCCGGGGTACTCCCCGCGACGGTGACGGGCTAACCTGCCGCACCATGCGTTCCATGCCCGGCCCTGTCGCCGTGATCACGGACTCGACCGCCTGCCTCCCCGTCCCGGTCGCCGAACGCTGGGGAATCGGCGTCGTTCAGGTCCAACTGCAGGTCGGAGAGCAGGTCGACGAGGAGAACCGCTACCACCGCGAAGAGATCATCGATCACTTGCGCGCCGGGACGCCGGTGAAGACGGCGCCTCCCGAGGTCGCCGCGTTCTTCTGGGCGTTCCAGGACGCCGCGAGCAAGGGCGCCTCGGCGATCGTCAGCATCCACATCTCGGGACGGATGTCGGAGACGGTGAACGCCGCCCGTGAGGCCGCCCAGCAGGTGAACATCCCCGTCCACGTGCTCGACAGCGGGACCACCGGGATGAGCCTCGGTTTCGCGGCGACTTCGGCGGCCAAGGTCGCCGCCGCCGGCGGGCAAGCCGCCCGGGTGATCGAGGCGGCCGAACGCCGGTTCCGCGGCAGCCGGGAGATCCTCTACGTCGACACGCTGGAGTTCCTGCGTCGCGGCGGCCGGATCGGCGCCGCGCAGGCGTTCCTCGGTTCCGCGTTCTCGATCAAACCCCTGCTGACGCTGAAGAACGGCGAGGTCGCCCCGCTGACGAGGGTGCCGGGCCAGCGGCGGGCGCTCAACAAACTCGTCGACCTCGCGGTGGAGGCCGCGGGCGATCAGGACGTCGAGATCGCGATCACCCGGTTCGGCCCGGACGAACGCGACCTCGAAATCGGCGGGCGGCTGCGGGCGCGGCTGCCCAAAATGGTCGACAGCACCCTGGTGGACGCCAGCATGATCCTCGGCGCCCACCTCGGCCCCGGCGCCATCGGCATCACGGTGTCGCCGGTGTAGCCCCTTCTTTGGGGATCGACACCCGCGACGGGATCAGCACCAGCATCAGCGGGAGCACCGCGCCGAGCGCCGTCATCGCGACGATCAGCACCTGGTCCACCGGCTCGAAATGCGAGACGTGGCCCAGGTGGTAGAGGAAGTGCGGCAGTCCGAACAGGAAGGTCGCGAGCGCCGCGAGCCTGGCCACGGCGGTCGTCCCGATCACGGCGGCGCCGATCAGGATCGCGGCGAGCGCCAGGTTGAGGCCGCCGAAGTCGCGGAGCAGGTGTTCGTTGAAGGGGCCGTCCATGGCGACCCAGCCGGTGCGGAAGCCGGGGAAGTCCCGGTAGAAGCCGTCCGGGCTGAGCAGTGGCCACAGCCCGACGGGCAGTTCGACGAGACCGAAGACGACGAGAAGTACGCGGGTGATTGTCCGTTGCATGTCTTCTGGACTGGCAAGCGCCGCGAAACGTGACAAGCCGCAATTAGTCACCTGCTTGCGGGGGTCTGACAACGCAACCAGGTGACTACTTGCGGACGGGGCCGAAGTGACCGGCCGGTAGGGTCGCGGCGTGACCACCCCAGCCACCAGGGCCGAAGCGCTGCACCTCACCGGTGAACGCACCGTGCCGGGCATCGCCGAGGAAAACTATTGGTACCGCCGCCACGAGGCCGCGTATCAAAAGCTCCTGCCCCTGTGCGAGGGCAAGACCGTCCTGGAGGCGGGCTGCGGTGAGGGCTATGGCGCCGGGCTCATCGCCACCGTCGCCGAACGGGTGCTCGCGCTCGACTACGACGTCCTCACCACTGAGCACGTCGCCCGCCGCTACGCGAGCGTCGGCGTGGCCAGGGCGAACCTGGTGTTCCTGCCGCTGCGCGACGCCTCGGTCGACGTCGTCGCCAACTTCCAGGTGATCGAGCACCTCTGGGACCAAGGCGCGTTCCTCGCCGAATGCCGCCGCGTGCTCTCCCCCGGTGGACGGCTGATCGTCACCACGCCCAACCGGCTGACCTTCACCCCGGACAGCGACACCCCGCTCAACCCGTTCCACACCAGGGAACTCGCACCGTCCGAATTGGACGAACTGCTGCGCGACGCCGGCTTCGAGGTCGAGACCCTGCACGGCCTCCACCACGGCGAAGGCGTGAAGATGCTCGACGACAAGTACGGCGGCTCGATCATCGACGCCCAGCTCGACGTCGTCATGGGGCAGCTGCCAGGCCAGGCGAACTGGCCGCCCGCGCTGCTCGCCGACGTCGAAGGCATCCAGGCCGCGGACTTCGCCGTCCACGGTGAAGACCTCGACGCGAGCCTCGACCTGGTCGCCGTGGCGGTGCGGCGATGAGCGAGTACGAGGGCACCTTCTGCCTCGTCGTGCACAGCCACCTGCCGTGGCTGCCGCATCACGGCTCCTGGCCGGTCGGCGAAGAATGGCTCTACCAGGCCTGGGCGCATTCCTACCTGCCGATGGTCGACCTCCTGCGCCGCTTCGCCGACGAGGGCCGCGAAGACGTCCTCACGCTCGGCATGACGCCGGTCCTCGCCGCCCAGCTCGACGACCCGTACTGCATCGGCGCCTTCCACGACTGGCTCGGTCACTGGCAGCTGCGCGCCTGGCACGCGTCCACGCTCTGGCGCGGCGACCCGCTGCTGCGCGACCTCGCCGCGAGCGAGTACCGGACGGCCGTCAAGGCGTCCGAAGAACTCGAAACCCGCTGGCGGCACGGATTCTCACCGATCCTTCGATCCTTTGTGGACAACGGGACGATCGAACTGCTCGGCGGCCCGCTGGCGCATCCGTTCCAGCCGCTGCTCGACCCGGCTGTCCGCGACTTCATGCTGCGCGGCGGCCTGGCCGACACCGCGCTGCGCATCGGACAGCGTCCTGAAGGCATTTGGGCCCCTGAATGCGGCTACGCGCCCGGTATGGAGACCGGGTACGCGGCCGCGGGTGTCCAGCGCTTCATGGTCGACGGGCCGTCCCTGCACGGCGACACCTCGGCGGCGCGGACCGTCGGCGATTCCGACGTCGTCTGCTTCGGCAGGGACCTCGAAGTCACGTACCGCGTCTGGTCACCGAAGGCCGGATACCCCGGTCACGCCGCTTATCGCGACTTCCACACCTGGGCGCACGAAGTCGGGCTCAAGCCGTCGCGGGTGACCGGCAAGACCATCGAGCCGCCGGACAAGGCGCCGTATGAGCCGGCGATGGCGGCGGCCACCCTCGGCGGCCACGTCCAGGACTTCGTGGACACCGTCGTCGCCCGCCTGCGCTCGCTCAAGGCCGAGCACGGCCGCGAGTCGCTCGTCGTCGCCGCGTACGACACGGAACTGTTCGGGCACTGGTGGCACGAGGGACCGGCCTGGCTCGAAGGCGTCCTGCGCGCGCTGCCCGAGGCGGGCGTCCGCGTCACCACGCTCAAGGGCGCGCTCGAAGCCGGCCACCTCGGCGGGAAGGTCGACCTCCCGGCGTCGTCGTGGGGCTCGGGCAAGGACTGGCGGGTCTGGGACGGCGAACAGGTCGCCGACATGGTGCGGGACAACACCGCGTTGCAGCACCGGATGCTCGACCTCGTCGCCGGAATGGACACCACGACCCGGGACGCCGTCCGCGACCAGGCCGTCGCCGAGGCGATGCTGGCGCTTTCGAGCGACTGGGCGTTCATGGTCACCAAGGACTCCGCCGCCGACTACGCGCAACGGCGGGCGAAGGTGCACACAGACCGGTTCGACACGCTCGCCGGGCTGCTCCGCGAAGGAGCGCTGGACCGGGCGCGGGAGACCGCGGCCGCGTTCCGGCGCGACGACGGCCCGTTCGGGCACGTCGACGCGCGCGACCTGCTGAGGAAATGACGAAAGGAAATCATGGGGATCCACGACATTCCGTTGAAGACACTCGCCGGTGAGGACACGACCCTCGGCGCGCTCGAAGGCAAGACGCTGCTGGTGGTGAACGTGGCGTCGAAATGCGGCCTGACGCCGCAGTACACCGGGCTGGAGAAGCTGCAAGAACGCTACGCGGACAAGGGTTTCTCCGTCGTCGGGTTCCCGTGTAACCAATTCGCGGGCCAGGAGCCGGGCACCGCCGAGGAGATCCAGACCTTCTGCTCGACGACGTACGGGGTCTCGTTCCCGCTGTTCGCGAAGCTGGACGTGAACGGGGAAAGCCGTCACCCGCTCTACACCGAATTGACCAAGGCGGCCGACGCGGAAGGCGCCACCGGCGACGTGCAGTGGAACTTCGAGAAGTTCCTCGTCGCCCCGTCCGGCGAAGTGGTGGGGCGGTTCCGCCCGCGCACCGAACCCGAAGACGAAACGATCACCGAGGCGATCGACGCCGCGATCGACGACTGACCCACGATTCGACACAGGACGGGCGGGTTTCCGGAGCGGCCTCCGGAAACCCGCCCGTTTCCTTTTCCGGAAGACCGGTGACTTAAGTCCCTGAATACCCCGCCCGCTCGCGCGATGGCCGGTTGATCGATCACAAAGCCTTGCCACACAAGGGAATTCCCGCCATCGACGGGTGAATCGGTGTACCCGATTGCACTATGGCGCACCCCTGCGCCCAGGGGAAGACTCGTTCGTCGGGACTCCCGCACTTCGTCAACGCCGACAACCAGAAAAGTGTGGCCGAAATGATCGAAAAAAACATGATCCCGAAAGACTTCCTCTCTCTCGCGAGCGTACAGGCATCCGAAGAGAGCGCCCTTCTCGACAGGCAGAACGTCGTGGGGGTCGCACTCGGCACCAAGTGGTCGAACGGAACGGACACCGGGGAAAAGGCGATCACGGTCCTGGTCGACACGAAGCTGCCGCACGAACTGCTCCGTGACAACGACCTCGTCCCCGCGAAGCTCTCGGGAGTGCCCACGGACGTCCAGGAGGTCGGAGTACTGCAGGCGGGCCGGACCATCACGCCGCCGAAGGCCAACGGTGCCACCCCGATGCACGACGAGGCACCGGCATCGCAGCCTTCCCGCCAGGAAGGTCTCCGTGACATGGTCGACCCGCTCACCCTGGCCAGGCGTTTCCGCCCGGCGTTCGGCGGACTGAGCGTCGGCCACTTCCAGATCACCGCCGGCACGTACGGCACCGCCGTCTACGACGCCTCGGCGCTGCCCGGCAAACCGCCGCGCTACTACATCCTGAGCAACAACCATGTGCTGGCCAACACCAACGCCGCGGCCATCGGCGACCCGATCCTGCAGCCTGGCCCGTTCGACGGCGGCGTCATTCCCAGCGACATCATCGCGAGGCTGAGCCGGTACGTGCCGATCAAGTTCATCACCCCCGGTCAGCCCGCCCCACTGAATCTCGTCGACGCGGCCGTCGCCGAAGGTCAGTTCCACGACCTCGACCGGCGGATCTTCTGGGTCGGCGACCTCAGGGGCACCAACCCCGCGCCGACCGTCGGCACGCGAGTGCAGAAGACCGGCCGGACCACCAGCTGGACGACCGGGGCCGTCACCAACATCAACGCCACCGTCGACGTCAACTACGGCGGCGGCCGGGTGGCCCGGTTCGCACAGCAGCTGCTCACCACCGACATGTCCGCCGGTGGCGACTCGGGCAGCCTCGTGGCGGAGCTGAACACCGACCTGGCCGTCGGCCTGCTGTTCGCGGGTTCGCCGGTGGTCACCGTGGTCAACCGCATCACACTGGTCGAGGCCGCGCTCGGGATCAGGGTGCACCCGTAGTGGCCGACGACGTGTCCGATGTCGACACCGCCCTCGTCTCGGCGTCGCGGTGGCTCGACGACGTCCCCGGGGTGGTCGGGGTCGGACAGGGCGAGGCCTCGGGGGCCCCCACGATCGACGTGTGGATGACCCCCGGTCACGACCCCGGACGGCTGCCTTCTCAGCTGCTCGGGGTACCCGTCCGGGTCCGTGACTCCGGCGGACCGGTGGAGGCTCAGCCGGACTGACCCGCTTCGATGACCGCGTGGTTGCGGGCGGCGACGGTCGGCGAATCCGCCTTCGCCACCCGCCGGTCGTAGGTGAGCAGGCCGTTGACCTCGTTCTCGACGTCGGTGGTCTGGGTGTAGATCGCGCCGGAAAGGCCGGTACCGGCGAGGATCCGTTCGAGGTGTTCGCTGACCTCGGCATAGCGCTTGGTCAACAGCGCCGAGGTCGGCGTCATCTCGTACGCCTGGGGTTTCCCCGGCCAGCGGTGTTCGTCGAGGACGAGGCCGAGGCCACCGTACTCGCCGTCGACGATCACCCGGTGGTCCTTCACCGCGGGCTTCCCAGGTCCGACGTAGGTGTGGTCGTCGTAGACGTCGCCCGCGCCGGTGTCGGGCCGCGAGAAGCAGCAGTTCACCCCGCTGTTCGCGATGACTTGCCTGGTCGGGTCGAGTTCCTTCACCAGTTTCGCGATGCGCGCGGTGTCGAATTCGCCCCAGCCTTCGTTGAAGGGCACCCAGCCGACGATGGAGGTCACCCCGCGCAGCTGCTCGACCATTTCGGTCAGTTCGGCTTCGAACCGCGCCTTCGCCTCCGGCACCGGATCGGGCGCGGGCCCGGGCGGGCCGTCGAAGGAGACGGTGAGCGACGGCATGTCCTGCCAGACGAGCAGGCCCAGCCTGTCCGCCCAGTGATACCAGCGCTCCGGCTCGACCTTGACGTGCTTGCGGACGAAGTCGAAGCCGAGTTCCTTGGTCTTCTCCAGATCGAACCGCAACGCCTCGTCGGTCGGGGCGGTGTAGATCCCGTCCGGCCAGTAACCCTGGTCGAGCGGGCCGTGCAGGAAGGTGATCCGGCCGTTGAGCGCGATCCGCGGCCTGCCCTCGCCGTCGGTGACCGTGCCGATCGTGCGGAGCCCGGTGTAGGACTCGACGACGTCCAGCACGGTGCCGCTTTCGTCGAGCAAGCGGACCTCGACGTCGTAGAGATAAGGGTCGTCCGGCGTCCACAGACGCGGCGAAGGCACCTCCGCGCGCAACGGCCGTCCCGCGTCCCCTGCGACGCGTGCCACCTCCCGGCCGCCGGGCTCGCTGACGATCGCTTCCACCCGGGCGCCGCCTGTGACCTTGGGCACAACCGTCGCCCCGGTGAGGTCCGGGACCACCTGGAGATCGGCGACGTGCGCGGACGGCACCGGCTCCAGCCAGACGGTCTGCCAGATGCCCGACGCGGCGGTGTAGAAGATCCCTTTCGCGTCGTTGCGCTGCTTGCCGACGGCGTGTGTCGAGGCGTCGGTGCGGTCGATCGCGCGGACGGTCAGTTCCTGCGATCCCGACGGCCGCAACGCGTCGGTGATGTCCGCACTGAAGGCCGTGTAGCCGCCTTCGTGGACGGCGACCTCCTGGTTGTTTACCCAGACCGTCGCGGACTGGTCGACGGCGCCGAAGTGGAGCAGCACCCGCTGCCCGTCCCAGCCGGACGGGACCTGGAAAACCTTGCGATACCAGAGGGTTTCGTCGTGCCGCCCGATCCCGGAGAGCGCCGACTCCGGCGGGTACGGCACCAGGATCCGCTCGCCGTACCCGTTCCGGCCGGGCGAGCGGTCCCCCGCGTACTCCCAGACGCCGTTGAGGTTCAGCCAGCGCTCGCGGACCAGCCGCGGGCGCGGGTACTCGGGCAGGGCGTTGCCCGGTCCGACCTGCGCGGACCACGGGGTCGACAACACCGGTTCGACGGGCTTGAAGGCCGGTTCGGCCGCGTTCACCGAGGACGTCATCAGCCCGATGGTGGCAAAGATCGCCGTCCCTGTCGCCCTCGCGAAGACCATCCTCGGCTCTATCGCCGAGGGTGATCGCCCCGTCCCGGTGACGACCGACTCACGAGTAACCTCCACCCATGCGCGTGCTGATGTTGTCGTGGGAGTACCCACCCGTGGTCGTCGGCGGACTCGCACGGCACGTCCACGCCCTGGCCCGGCACCTCGCCCGGCAGGGACACGACGTGGTCGTCCTGTGCCGTCACACGGCGGGCACCGACGCCGAGACCCATCCGAGGACCGATCGCGTGGTCGAGGGCGTGCGGATCATCCGGGTCGCCGAAGACCCGCTGCACGTGACCTTCGAACGGGACCTCGTCGCGTGGACGCTGGCGATGGGGCACGCGATGGTCCGCGCCGCGACCGACCTGCTGCGCGGCTGGCAGCCGGACGTCGTGCACGCGCACGACTGGCTGGTCACCCATCCGGCGATCGCGATCGCCGAGGCCGCGCGGGTCCCGCTGGTCGGCACGATCCACGCCACCGAGGCCGGGCGGCACTCCGGCTGGCTTTCGCATCCGCTGAACCAGCAGGTTCACTCGGTCGAATGGTGGCTCGCGAACCGCTCGGACGCGCTGATCACCTGTTCGCAGGCCATGCGCCGCGAGGTGTCGCATCTATTCGAGGTCGACGGTGGCGCGGTCACCGTCATCCACAACGGCATCGAGGAACGCACCTGGCAGGTGCCGGCGGAAGAGGTCGCGCACGCACGCGAGGTCTACAGCCCCTCCGGCGCGCCGCTGCTGCTCTACTTCGGACGGCTGGAATGGGAGAAGGGCGTGCAGGACCTGCTCGCCGCGCTCCCCCGGATCCGCCGCGCGAAACCGGGGACCCGGGTGGTCGTCGCCGGCAAGGGCAGGCATCTGGAGGAACTGGTCGAGCAGGCCCGCAAGCTGCGCGTCCGCCGCGCGGTGGACTTCGTCGGGCACCTGTCCGACCGCGAACTGCGCGCCGTGCTGGCCGCGGCCGACGCCGTCGTGCTGCCCAGCCGTTACGAACCGTTCGGGATCGTCGCGCTGGAAGCGGCCGCCGCGAAGGCGCCGCTCGTGGCGTCCACCGCCGGCGGGCTCGGCGAGGTCGTCGTCGACGGCGAGACCGGCCTGGCGTTCAGCCCCGGCGACGTCGACGCCCTCGGGGACGCCGTCGAAGCGGTGCTGGACGACGAGGTCGCCGCTGCCCGGCGGGCGCTGACCGCGCAGTCGCGCCTGGCCGCGGACTTCGACTGGGGCCGGATCGCCGAAGCGACCGTCGCGGTCTACCGGCGGGCCCGCATCGGGGAGCCGGTGGAACTGGGGCGCCCGAAGATCGCTACAGGCAACGCTTTCGAGCCCTAAACCCGCATTCAGAGGACTAAACGCGTCGGGCGCGTCGGTCGTGAGTGGCAAGTGGGGTTCTAACGACACTTACCACTCACGACCACCCCGACCAACGCGGTACCAGCGCCCTCGCCCCCACTCTCCGCCTGAAGTACGTGAAGGCCCCCTCCACGAGTGTCGCGGGTCGCGAGGGGCGCGACCCCCGGGGCTGCTCTAGGTGACGAAGATCAGAAGTGGCAGGGCCGGACGCAGTCCGGGCGCGCCGGGACCGCCACCGAGGCGGACACCGCCGGTGCGGCGAGGACGACGGCGAGGACGACGAAGGCTGCGGCCAAGACGCTTCTCAACTGCTTCTTCATGGTGACTCCTCGGGGAAACGGGCGGAATCCCCACCCGGCGCCGAGCATTCGCGCGACCCGCCGCGGAAACAACGGGGGTATCACTAGGTACCGCTACCTATTCGCGGTCCGTGTGCGGTTCATCCCGTTCCGTCCAAGCCGTCCGAGAAGAAAGCGTCGCGGAGACCCCGCCCCCGGGGTGTGGGGTGAGCGGGGCCTCCGCGACGGGACGCACGCCCGACAGCGCTACCGGAAGAGCGCGCGCGTGAAGCGGGTCCGGCGGCGGGGAGCCACCGCCACCGGACCCGTTGGGCCACACCGTCCCAAACCGGTGTGGAACCCGGCCGCCCCGCGTCAGGTAGGGGCGGCCGGAGCCTTGAGTCAGCGCGCGGTCAGGTACCGCGCGTACGCGCCGGTGGTGAGGAAGCTCGGCAGCTTCTCGCCCAGCGCGGTCTCGGTGAAGATCTCGTAGGCGTCGCCGAGGCGGTTGCCCTCGCCCAGTTCGGACCGCACCGATGCCAGCTCTTCGTCCAAATAGGACACGGCGAGTCCGTGGGTGAGCGCGGTGCCGTCTTCGAGCTTCGTGCCGTTGCGGATCCACTGCCACACCTGGCAGCGGGCGATCTCGGCGGTGGCGGCGTCCTCCATCAGGCCGTGGATCGCCGCCGCGCCGGTGCCGCGCAGCCAGGCGTCGATGTAGCGCAGCGCGACGTTGATGTTGGCGCGGACACCGGCTTCGGTGACCTCGCCACCGGCGCTGGCGACGTCGAGCAGGTCCTCCGCGGTGACGATGACGTCTTCACGGAGCTTGCCGAGCTGATTGGGCCAGCCGCCGAGCACCCCGTCGAACACCTCGCGGCAGACCGGGACGAGACCGGGGTGCGCGACCCAGGAGCCGTCGAAGCCGTCGTTCGCCTCGCGTTCCTTGTCCTGGCGGACCTTCTCGAGCGCGGTCGCGTTGATCTCCGGGTCCTTGCTCGGGATGAACGCGGCCATGCCGCCGATGGCGTGCGCCCCGCGCTTGTGGCAGGTGCTGACCAGCAGTTCGGTGTAGGCCCGCATGAACGGGACGGTCATCGTCACCTGCGCGCGGTCCGGGAGGACGAAGTCCGCGCCGTGCGAGGAGAAGTTCTTGATGACGCTGAAGATGTAGTCCCAGCGGCCGGCGTTCAGCCCGGCGATGTGCTCGCGCAGTTCGTAGAGGATCTCCTCCATCTCGAACGCGGCGGTGATCGTCTCGATCAGCACGGTGGCCCGGATCGTGCCGCGCGGGATGCCGAGTTCGCGTTGCGCCAGCAGGAAGACGTCGTTCCACAGCCGCGCTTCGAGGTGGTTTTCGAGCTTCGGCAGGTAGAAGTACGGGCCGCTGCCGCGGGCCAGCAGCTGGCGCGCGTTGTGGAAGAAGTAGAGACCGAAGTCGACCAGGCTCGCCGAAACCGGGCGGCCGTCGATGCGGATGTGCTTCTCCACCAGGTGCCAGCCGCGGGGGCGGGCGACGATCGTCGCGGGTTCGTCGCCGATCGTGTAGCGCTTGCCCGCCTCGGTCGTGAAGTCGATGTTGCGGCGGATCGCGTCGAACAGGTTGAGCTGCCCGTCGATCACGTTGTGCCAGGTCGGCGAGGTCGCGTCCTCGAAGTCGGCGAGCCAGACCTTCGCGCCGGAGTTGAGCGCGTTGACCGTCATCTTGCGGTCGGTCGGGCCGGTGATCTCGACGCGGCGGTCTTCGAGACCGGGCGCGGCCGGGGCGACCGACCAGCTGCTGTCGTCGCGGACGGCGTGCGTCTCGGGCAGGAAACCCAGCGGCTTCTCACCGGACTGCAGCTCTTCGCGGCGCAGACGACGGGCGTCGAGCAGCTCGCGGCGGCGGCCGGCGAACGCGTTGTCGAGTTTGGCCACGAAGTCCAGCGCGGCCGGGGTGAGGATCTCGTCGAACCGGTCACCGGCGGGTCCGCAGACGTCGATCCGGTAGTTCAGCTTCTCAACCATGGTGTGCCTCCGCTGGGCATCGCGAAAAGATAGAAGGGGAAGGGGTGCGGCGGCGGTCTCCCTGGGGCCGGAAGACCGCCACCTGGCACCTACTTGCGAGGGATCAGAACTGCTCGGCCTCGGTGGAGCCGGCGAGCGCGGTGGTCGAGCTCTCCGGGTTCAGCGCGGTCGCGACGTTGTCGAACCAGCCGGTGCCGACCTCGCGCTGGTGCTTCGTGGCGGTGTAACCGCGGTCCTCCGAAGCGAACTCGCGCTCCTGCAGGTCGACGTAGGCGGTCATGCCTTCGCGGGCGTAACCGTGCGCCAGGTCGAACATCGAGTAGTTCAGGGCGTGGAAGCCGGCCAGGGTGATGAACTGGAACTTGTAGCCCATGTGGCCGAGTTCGCGCTGGAACTTCGCGATGGTCGCGTCGTCCAGGTGCTTCTTCCAGTTGAACGACGGCGAGCAGTTGTAGGCCAGCATCTGGTTCGGGTACTTCGCCTTGATCGCCTCGGCGAACTGGCGGGCGACCTCGAGGTCCGGCTTGGAGGTCTCCATCCACAGCAGGTCGGCGTACTCGGCGTAGGCGAGACCGCGGTCGATGCAGGGGTCGATGCCGTTGGTGACGTTGTAGAAGCCCTCGGCGGTGCGCTCGCCGGTGACGTACTTGCGGTCACGCTCGTCGACGTCGCTGGTGATCAGCGTGGCGGCCTGGGCGTCGGTGCGGGCGACGATCAGCGACGGCACGTTCAGCACGTCCGCGGCGAGGCGGGCGGCGTTCAGCGTGCGCTCGTGCTGCTTGGTCGGGATCAGCACCTTGCCGCCGAGGTGACCACACTTCTTCTCGGAAGCGAGCTGGTCCTCCCAGTGCACGCCCGCGGCACCGGCGGCGATCATGCCCTTCATCAGCTCGAAGGCGTTGAGCGGGCCACCGAAGCCGGCCTCGGCGTCGGCGACGATCGGGGCGAACCAGTCGGTGTCGGTGTTGCCCTCGGCCCAGTTGATCTGGTCGGCGCGGCCCAGCGCGTTGTTGATGCGGCGGACGACGGCGGGCACCGAGTTGGCCGGGTAGAGGCTCTGGTCCGGGTAGGTCTGGCCGGAGAGGTTGGCGTCGGCGGCGACCTGCCAGCCGGACAGGTAGATGGCCTTGAGGCCGGCGCGGACCTGCTGCACGGCCTGGTTACCGGTCAGGGCGCCCAGCGAGTGGACGTAGTCCTCGTTGTGCAGGAGGTCCCAGAGCTTCTCGGCACCGCGGCGGGCGAGCGTGTGCTCTTCGACCACACTGCCACGCAGCTTGACCACGTCAGCCGCGGAGTACGACCGCTTCACGTCCGCCCAGCGGGGGTCGGTCGCCCACTGCTTGGCCAGTTCGGCGGCCGCCTGCTCCAGCTGCTGCGCGTGCTGAGTCATCGGATTCTCCCGGTGTTGCGAAGTTTGCGAGTGATCGCCTTTCGGAGATTCGACCCTGACACGACAGGGGAAACCCGATCCAGGGCTCCAATTTGCCAATTTCTGCGAAGCTTCCGTAGCATCTTGCAAAGGTTGCGAATCTCGCGTTCGCAAGCGGAGCGAAAATCCACGGGCTTGACCGTTCACTGAATCGTTCAGGCCCGGAAACCTTGCGGACAGAGAGGCCTCTGTGGACAAAACCTTCGCCGGAGCGAAGCTGCGGCATCTGCGCGAAAGCCGGTCCATGAGCCAGGCTGATCTCGCTCGTGTGCTGGAGATCTCACCCAGTTACCTCAATCAGATCGAGCACAACTCGCGTCCGCTGACCGTCCCGGTGCTCCTTCGCATCACGCAGGCGTTCGGAGTGGACACCGAGTTCTTCGCGAACAACGACACCGCCCGGCTGGTGGCGGACGTGAAAGAGGCACTGCTCGACGAGGTGCTCGGCGTGGACGTCACCAACAGCGAGCTCAACGACCTCGCCACGAACCTGCCGACGATCGCCCAAGCCCTGGTCAAACTGCACCGCAGCTACCGCAACGCCGTCGAGAACACCGCCGCGCTGACCACGGAAAACGGCCTCGGCCTGCACGGCAGCGCCGCCACCGCCCTGCCGCACGAAGAGGTCCGCGACTTCTTCTACGAACGGGAGAACTACGTCGCCGAGCTGGACGAACGCGCCGAACGGATGGCGCACGACATCCCGCTGCAACGCGGCCAGGTGCTCGCGGCGCTGAAGGAAGCCCTGATCCAGCGCTACGGCGTCGACGTCACCAGCGAAGGCATCGACGAGGTCAACGGCCAGCAGCACCGGTACGAACCGGGGCCCCGCGTGCTGAGGCTGGCGCCGAGCCTGCGCGTCGGGCAGCAGGCTTTCCGGATGGCTTCGCAGATCGCCCTGCTCGAATACGACGACCTGATCACCGAACTCGCCGACTCCTGGGCGTTCTCCGGGCCCGCCGCGCGTTCGCTGGCCCGGGTCGGGCTCGCGAACTACTTCGCGGGCGCCCTGATCCTCCCCTACGGGCCTTTCCTGTCCACCGCGGAACGCTTCCGCTACGACATCGAGCGGCTCTGCGACCACTTCGGCGTCGGCTTCGAAACCGTCTGCCACCGGCTCTCGACGTTGCAACGGCCCAAGAACCGCGGGGTGCCGTTCTCGTTCGTGCGCGTCGACCGGGCCGGGAACATGTCGAAACGCCAGTCCGCGGCCGGTTTCCACTTCTCCCGCGTCGGCGGCGCGTGTCCACTGTGGAACATCTACGAGGCGTTCACCCAGCCGGGCAAGATCCTCTCCCAGATCGCGACCCTGCCCGACGGCAAGAGCTACTTCTGGATCGCGCGGACGGTGTCGCGCAACATCGGCGGCTACGGCAGCCCCGGCAAGACGTTCACCGTCGGCCTCGGCTGCGAACTGCGGCACGCGAAACGGCTGGTCTATTCGACCGGGCTCGATCTCGACGACCGCGCCGCGGCCACCCCGATCGGCATGGGTTGCAAAGTCTGCGAACGCCCCGCCTGCTCGCAGCGCGCGTTCCCCACGATCGGCAAGCAGCTGACCGTGGACGAGAACACCAGCACCTTCGTCCCGTACCCGGCGGTGCCCAAGGCACCTTGAGCCGTCTTGATCTCCCTGGCAGGGTGGCCGACGACGGCCGCCTCCTGTGACGGCGGCCACCGCACTGGGGAGAATCGCATGATCTTGGTGACCGGGGCCGGCGGCAACGTCGGCTCGGAACTGACCAGAATCCTGGCCCGCGACGGGCATTCCGTCAGAGCACTGGTCCGCACGCCGCGGCCGCTGCCCGACGGCGTCGAAGGGGTGATGGGTGATCTCAACGAACCGACGAGCCTGAAGACCGCTCTGGACGACGTCCGGGCGGTCTTCTTGCTCGGCGGCTACGCCGACCTGCCCGGCGCGCTCGCGGTGATGCGGGACGCGGACGTCGAGCAGGTCACGCTGCTGTCGTCGCGTTCGGTCGTGGGCGGGCACTCCGGCAACACCGTCGCCGGGACGCATCTGGCGGCCGAGGCTTCGGTGCGCGCGTCGGAGCTGGCATGGACCTTCTTGCGACCGAGCGGGTTCATGTCGAACACGCTGCGTTGGGTCCCGCAGCTGCGGGCGGGGGACGTCGTCCGGGAGCCGTTCGCGAACGTGCCGGTGGCGACGATCGACCCGTACGACATCGCCGCCGTCGCCGCGGAATCCCTGACCACGCCGGGACACGAGGGCCGGGCGTACGCCATCACCGGTCCGGGCTCGCTCCGGCCCGGTGACCGGCTCCGTGTCCTGGGCGAACTGCTGGGACGGGAACTACGGCTGGAACCGCTGCCGGACGCCGAATCCCGGGTGACGACGAGCCCGGAGATGCCGGAGGAGTTCGACGACTCCGTGGTCACGGGTGCCGTCCAAGACCTCACCGGGCGGGCGCCGCGGCCTTTCGCGGACTGGGCGCGGACGCACCTCGGGGCCTTCCGCTAGCCCGCGTGTGTCATGAAAGGGCTTCACACCAAGAAGTGGAAGAGCGGGCTGCCCGGCTCCACCCGCTCCACCTGCAGCGGGCTCGTCTCCAGCCGGTGCAGCAGGCCCTCGAGGTCACCGGCCCGCGCGAGTTCGACGCCGATCAGCGCCGGGCCGGTCTCGCGGCTGTTGCGCTTCACGTACTCGAACCGCGTGATGTCGTCGTCCGGCCCGAGGACCTCGTCGAGGAACCGCCGCAGCGCGCCGGGCTCCTGCGGGAACCCCACCAGGAAGTAGTGCTTCAGCCCTTCGTGGATCAGCGATCGTTCGAGCACTTCGCCGTAGCGGCTGACGTCGTTGTTGCCGCCGGAGACGACACACACCACGATCTGGCCGGGGTCGATCTTCACCGTCGTGCCCAGCGCGGCGGTCGCGAGCGCCCCGGCGGGTTCCGCGATCACGCCGTCGGACTGGTACATCGCGAGCATTTCCGTGCAGATCGCGCCCTCGGCGACGTCGGTGAGTTCGACACCGCCATCGCGGACCAGCGGATACGTCACCGACCCGGCCAGCGCGACCGCGGCACCGTCCACGAAGGTGTCGACGGCTCCGAGCCGCACCGGTTCGCCGGCCGCCAGCGCGGCCGCCATGCAGGTCGCGCCCGCCGGTTCGACCCCGACGATCCGCATCTCCGGCGCCCGTTCCGCGGCCCACGCGGCGATTCCCGCGAGCAGGCCGCCCCCGCCGACCGGCACCACCATGACGTCCGGGACGAACCCGAGCTGCGCGACGACCTCCATCGCGACAGTGCCTTGCCCGGCGACCGTCTCCGGCGCGTCGAACGCGGGGACCAGCGTCGCGCCGGTGCTTTCCGCGTCCCGCTTCGCGGCGGTGAAGGCGTCTTCGTAGGTCTCCCCGATGACGATGACCTCGATATGCGAGCCGCCCAGCGTCGCGATCCGTTCGCGCTTCTGCCGGGGAGTCGTGCCGGGCACGTAGACGCGGCCCTTCGCGCCGAGACGGCGGCACGCGTACGCGACCCCCTGCGCGTGGTTGCCCGCGCTGGCGCAGACGACACCGCGCTCCCGGTGCTCCGCGTCGAGCTGGACGATGAAGTTGTAGGCGCCGCGGATCTTGTACGAGCGCACGGTCTGGAGGTCTTCGCGTTTGAGCCAGACCCGGGCGTCGACCCGCGCCGAGAGCCGCTCGTTCGGTTCGAGCGGCGTGCGGGTCACCACCCCGGCCAGTCGCTTGGCGGCCTCTTCGACCGTTCGGGCGCTCACCGTTTCGATCCCTTGCACGAATGCTGAATGTACCGACCGCCCCCGGCCACGGCGGAGAGTGGTCCGTGCCGGGGCGCTCGAGCCAGTTCGCAAGTTGTCGGGGGCTTGTGGTCAACTGGTCGCCATGGTGAGCAAGGTCGACGGAGTCCGGAGTCTCGATGCGTTGCGCGAGCTGGTCCACAGCGGCGCGGAGCCCGAGTACCAGCTCTTCTACGGCCACACCCCGCTCAAGAGCGGCCGGGTCAACGCGGCCTGCCTGAGCCAGTGGTGGCACGCGCCGTTCGTCGCGGGCGGCGAGCAGTACCCGACGGCCGAGCACTTCATGATGGCGAGCAAGGCCGAACTGTTCGGCGACCTCGAAGCCGCGGAGGCGATTCGTCAGGCGCCGGACCCCAAGACCGCCAAGATCCTCGGCCGCGAGGTCACCGGTTTCGACGGCGAACTGTGGGAGCGGCACCGCTACGACATCGTCATCGACGGGAACCTGGAGAAGTTCCGCCAGCACGCCGAACTGCGCGAGTTCCTGCTGAGCACGGGCGACAAGGTGATCGTCGAGGCGTCGAAGATGGACCTGGTCTGGGGCAGCGGCGTCGCCCGCGAGGACAAGAACGCCACCCGCCCCGACTATTGGCGCGGGCAGAACCTCCTGGGCTTCGCGCTCATGGAGGTCCGCGAGCAGCTGCGCGGCTAGTCTTCGACGAGATCCGTCTCTGATCACGCGAGTTACGAGTCGGCGCCCAGCGTCTTCTGGAGCGCCTTGTTCGCCTTCCGCGCCATGTCCGCGACAGCCTCACGACGGGCGGCGTCGGCGGCGTAGTCGTCCTGCCGGTTCCGGACGACGCGCGCCGGTGAACCGACGGCGATCGAGTAGTCCGGGATGTCGCCCCGCACCACGGCGTGCGCGCCGAGGACACAGCCGCGGCCGACCCTCGTGCCCTTGAGCACGGAGACCTTGGTGCCGATCCAGGTGTCCGGCCCGATCCGCACCGGCGACTTCACGATGCCCTGATCCTTGATCGGGACGGTGATGTCGGTGGTGACATGGTCGAAGTCGCAGATGTACACCCAGTCCGCGACGAGAGTGGCCGCGCCGAGTTCGATGTCGAGATAGCCGTTGAGGACGTTCTGGCGCCCGAACACCGCCTTGTCGCCGATGCGCAGCGAACCCTCGTGGCAGCGGATCGCGTTGCCGTCGCCGATGTGCACCCAGCGGCCGATCTCCAGCCGCCCGTAGCCGGGACGGCAGTGGATCTCGACGTCCTTGCCGAGGAAGACCATCCCCCGCAGGATGATGTGCGGGTGCGCGACGCGGAACTTCAGCAGCCGCCAGTACCGGACCAGGTACCAAGGCGTGTACGCGCGGTTCCGCAGCACCCAGCGCAGCGAGTCCTTGGTCAGGAACTTCGCCTGACGCGGATCCCGGCGGGCCTGGCCCCAGGCACGGAGCCGCGACAGCGCGGGCGCACCCCACATGGACGTCATACCGGTGACCGTAACCTGTGATCAGGCCGTCGACCGCAAAGGGGAGCACGCGCATGCGCACCAAGCTGATCATCGACACCGACCCGGGGGTCGACGACGCCTTCGCGCTGGCACTGGCCACGCGATCCGAGGACGTCGACCTGCTCGGTGTGACCACGGTGTTCGGCAACGTCCCGCTGAGCCACACCACCGCCAACGCCCGCCGCCTGCTGCAGCTCTTCGGCCGCGAGGACGTGCCCGTCGCCGCCGGTGCCGCGCGGCCGCTGATCTACGACAACGCCAAGCCCGCCGGGTTCGTCCACGGCGAGGACGGCCTGTCCGGCCACGCCGGCACGCTGCCGGAGGCGAAGCGCCCGCTCGACGGACGCGGCGCCGTCCGCCTGCTGGCAGACCTGCTCGAAGCCGCCGACGAGCCGGTGACCATCGCCCCGATCGGGCCGCTCACGAACATCGCGCTGCTGCTGGCGGCGCATCCCGAGCTCCACGAGAAGATCGGCCGGATCGTCATCATGGGCGGCGGGGTGACCAAGGGGAACTCCACCACGGCCGCCGAGTTCAACATCTGGAGCGACCCCGAGGCCGCGCGCCGGGTGCTGGTCGACGGGGACGTCCCGACGGTGCTGGTCCCGCTCGACATCACCCACCAGTGCTCGGTCGACACCGGCTGGCTCGGCAAACTCGCCGCGTCCGGCCCGCTCGGCGCCGCGCTCGAAGCGCTGACACCGACCTACGTGAAGCACTACACCCCGATCCTCGGCTCGCCCGGGATGGTCATGCACGACGCGGTCGCGGTGGCCGAAGCGATCCAGCCGGGCCTCCTCCACACCGAGTCGTACCCCGTGGACGTCGAGTGCGGCTTCGGCCCCGCGCGCGGGGCGACACTCGTAGACCGGCGAAGGCTGCGAAGCACCGATCCGCAGGCCGTGCCGGGCCGCACCATCGACGTCGCGCTGACCACCGACGTCGACGCCTTCCGCGAGTTCGTCCTCGGCCGGATCACCGGAGGCCGGTGATGGAAAAGGAAACCTCCCGCCGCCGCAGACTTCCGGTGATCATCGCCGCCGTCGTCGTCGCGGGCGCCGCCCTGATCGCCGCCATCACCTTCGCGCCGAAGGACGAGCCGAAGTCGGAGGCCGCCGCGGTCCAGTCGTCGGCGCCGCCCGCGCCGCCGTCGTCGTCCGCTCCCGCGGAAATACCGAAGGAACAGCCGAAGGTCCCCCAGCAGATGGGGCAGGAGTTCGACGCCTGGGTGTCGAAGACCAGCGGCTGGCTCGACATCCCGTTGCGCGCGATGACCGGCTACGCGAAGACCACCGTGACGCTGAGCAAGGAGACGCCCGGCTGCCGGCTGTCCTGGGTGACACTGGCGGCGCTCGGGAAGATCGGCTCGGACCACGGCCGCGCCACCGGTTCGAGCCTGAACGCCGACGGCGTGATGACCGTGCCGCTCGGCTCGGTCGAGGTCCGCGACTTCTACAACAAGGTCGTCTCGTCGGCGAACGCCAGCGGCCCGCTGCAGCTGACACCGTCGGTGTGGAACCAGTTCCAGGCCTCGGCGAGCGGCGGGAAACCGAACCAGCAGAACATCGACGACGCCACGCTCACCGCCGGGCGCGCCCTGTGCGCGGGCGGACGCGACCTCGGCCAGGGGCAGACGTGGTGGAGCGCGGTGAGCACCCTGCAGCCCGCGCCGCTGCTGATGCACCGCACGCTCGCGACGGTGAACGTCTACGGCACGGTCGGCCAGAACCCGCAGCCGCCGAACGCGGCGGCGCTGAGCGCGGTCAACTTCGCCATCGACAAGATCGGCCTGCCCTACGTCTGGGGCGGCAACGGCACCGGCGGCGGCGACCCCGGTTTCGACTGCTCCGGCCTGACGACGGCCGCGTACGCGAGCGCCGGCGTCAAGCTCATGCGCACCGCCCACACGCAGTACCACAGCGTGGCCAGGGTGACCGATCCCCAGCTGGGCGACCTGATCTTCTACGGCGAGCCGAACACGAAGATCCACCACGTCGGGCTGTACATCGGGAACCAGCAGATGATCGACGCCCCGCAGACCGGGCAGGCGGTGCAGGTGCACACCTACCGGAAGCAGGGCGACGACTACGCAGGGGCCGGCCGCCCGGCGGCCTGACCGCTGCCGTCCGCGAAGAAGTCGGCGAGAGCGCGGGCGATCCGGCCGGACGCGTTCTCGGTGGGGATGTGCGCCGCTCCCGGGATGCGCAGGAGCCGGGTTCGCGGGATCTCCGAGGCGAACTTCTCGGCGTACTCCACCTTCCCGAAGCGGTCGTCCTCGCCCCAGATCAGCAGCTTGGGAGCGGCGGACCGCCGCAGCGCGGGTACGAGATCGAGGGTGTGGCGGCTATCGGCCGCGCCCGCCATGGCAATCCAGGAGCGTCGGGCCCGCGGATCGGTCCACGGACCCAGATAGTCGTCGATCCGCTGCTCGGTGGCGGCGCCGGCCAGATCGGCCGTCACGGCGTCCCTTCGGGCCCCGAGGAAGTCTTCGGCGGCGGCCGCCGTGTCCAGAAGCCGGGCGACGTGGGGTGCCGGCCAGGAGTCGTAGAGCACCGAGTTGACCAGGGCCAGCCGGGAAACCGCCGTCCGATCGTGCGCCAGGAGATGCTGGGCGACGGCGCCTCCGATGTCATGACCCGCCACCGCGACCGGCCCGGAGATCTTCACCGCGGACACGAATCGCGTCACCCAACCGGCCAGGGCCGGGACAGTCGCCGTCTCCCGGGTGAGCTCGCCCCCTGACCGCCCCATCCCCGGGAAATCGACGGCATAGGGCCGAAGTCCCGCCTCCGCGAGGCGGCCCAGCACCGGAAGCCACACCCGGCTCCAGTACGTCCCGTGCAGCAGCACCACGGCGGGGCCGTCCCTGCCCGCGGTCAGATAGCTGCAGCTTTCGCCGTCGACCTGTACCTCGGTCCTCGACACGCCGGTTTCAAGGAATCCCTCCATGGAGCCACTGTTCCCCGGGGGCCGGCTCCGGCCAAGTGGCAGGAAAGACACCTATCGACATATTCCTGCCACGGAAGTCGCGGCGCCCAGGGCGAGCTTCACGACGTCGATGCCGACAGGCGTCCGGTGGGTGTCCAGATCCGTGATCCGCCGGGAGCGTTCGAGCAGGGCCGCGAGCGCGATCCGGACCTCCATCCGGGCGAGGTGCGCACCCAGGCAGAAGTGGACGCCGTGGCCGAAGGACAGGTGAGGGTTGGCGGCCCGGTCCGGGTCGAAGGTGTGCGGGTCGGCGAAGACCTCGGGGTCGCGGTTGGCCGCCGTGATCATCGCGACGACCCGTTGCCCCGGCTGGAGTTCCCGGCCGCCGAGGGTGGTGGGCCGGGTGACGAACCGATCCGTCCCGCCCGTGGGCGGCAGGTAGCGGAGAACCTCCTCGACGGCCCGCCGCAGGTCGGCCGGTTTCGGCCGGGAAGCCAGGCACAGGACCGAATTCACCAGCAGTGACTTGGTGGTCTCGTGGCCGTTGATCAGGAGCAGCGCGCAGAAGCCGAGCACCTCGTCCTCGGTGAGGTCCGACGCCATCAGGGTGGCGATGATCCCGGACGGCCGCTCGGACTCCTCGCGGAAGAAGGCGCTCATTTCCGCCAGCGCCCGGTCGAAAGCGGTCCGGCGGGCCTCGTCCGCGGTGAAGGTGCCGAAGAACGACGTGATGGCCTCGGTCCACCGGACGAAATCCGGCCACCGCGACGACCGCACCCCGAGCAGGCCCGCGATCGTGTGCACCGAAAGCGGGTACGCCACCTCGCCGATCAGGTCGAAATCCGGTCCGGCGGCGTCGAGCAGCGCGTGGACCTTCGCCGTGATCACCGGTTCCAGCGACGCCACGGCCCGGGGCGTGAACACCTGGCTGACGATCCGGCGCAATACGTGATGCCGGGGCGGATCGGTCGCCAGCAGGCTGTTCATCAACGGGTTCGAGCCGTGCGGAACCGGCTGTGTGCTGTGGCGCAGCTCGTCGGAAGAGAACACCGCGTGGTCGGTGAGCACTCTGTCCACATCGGAATACCGGGTGGCCACCCAGCCGCCGAACGGCTCGGCGAACCGCACCGGACCCACTTCCTGCTCGTGGAAAGCGAAGATCTCCTCAAGGGGCATTTCCCCAGGGTGCTACCCGCCCGCGGCCGAGTCTTGGAAGAACCGGACACACGACGACCCGACCGCGCGCCGGAACTCCGCGAGCATGTGCGGCTGGTCGTAGAAGCCGCTTCGCACCGCTATCTCCGCCCAGTCCGGCGCCGGGGACGACCGCGCCAACGCCATCGCCTCGTGCAACCGAATCACCCTCGCGTACGCCTTCGGGCTCATCCCGACAGCCACCTGGAACCGCCGCCGCAGCTGCCGTTCGGACAAGCCGGCGGCGGCCGCGTGCCGGGACACCGGCGCCCCTGGAGCCGCGCGGATGGCCCGGAGCACCGGGTCCATCGCCCGATCGGCCTGCCGGGCCGGCGCCCGCAACGCCCGCAACCCGTCGTCGAGCCCCGAACCGGGGATCCGTATCCCCGCCAACGGCACCTCGTCCGCGGCGACCCCCAGCACCGAGGCGCACGTCCCCGGCCGCAGCCGGATCCCCGTCAACGGCTCGGTCAGGCTGCCGGTCCTGGACTCGGTCTCCGGCCCGGTCAGCCACAACGACCCGTCCGCGAACACCAGCAGATCCACGAACGGCTGCGGCAACGCGAGCGGGAGTTCCCCACTGCGCCGCCACACGCGGCTGACGCGGCCGCGCAGCTCGGCGGGCGGAACGACATCGCTGGTCACCTCCCGAAGTGAACCTCGGACAAGCGCTCCCCGCCACCGAAATTCGGTGCCTATAGTGACCGCGTGTATTCACCGATCCCGGTCCTGAACGAGCTGAAGGACCTCTACGACTCGACCCGCGACTTCCTCGCCGACGGCTTCGAGCTGTACGACTACGACGACAAGAAGAGCTTCCCCCAGGAACTGGACGATCCGGAGTTCCTGTCGCGGTTGATCCCCATCGCCCAGGCGAACGGGAGCGGCTCGACGTACGCGATCTGGCGATCCTCCGACGAACCGGATCTCGCCCTGCTGCCCGTCGTGGTCTTCGGCGACGAGGGCGGCGAACAGGTCGTCGCCCGCGACCTCCGGGATCTCCTGCGGCTGCTGGGGTTCGACGCCGAGATCACGGTCGGCCACGACTCGGCCTACTACTTCCGGGACGAGGACGACGACCACAGCGGCTCGCACGAGATGTTCGTCGAATGGCTTCGGGAGCGTGGCCTGGCACCGGCCGAGGATCCGGACGCCGTGATCGCCGCCGCTCAGGAGATCCACGGGGAACGGTTCCGGGCGTGGATCACCCCGTTCCACGAGAAGGTCGGCTGGGCCTGATTCAGGACTTGCGCTGGGCCTCGAACATGGCGATCAGCCGCTCAGGGACGTCGTCGCCGAAGATGCTTTCGATCATGACGTCCTCCTCGATGATCGTCTCGCTGCGGACGAACATCGCCGGCTCGTACTCGGCGAGCGCGGCCTCGACGTCGCCGGGACGCGCCGCGAGGGCCTTGCCGAGTTCGGCGCCGTCGAGCATGGCCAGGTTGGCGCCTTCCCCGTTCGCCAGCGCGAGATGGGCGGCGTCGCCGAGCAGGGTCACGCCAGGGACCCGATCCCACCGCAGCCCGAACGGCAACGCGTAGGCGGGACGGTGGATCGGCGCGATGTCGCTCTCGGCGATCAGCGCGGTGAGCTCCGGCGACCAGCCGTCGAACTCCGCCACCAGCCGCGCCTTGGCCGCTTCGGTGTCGGCGAAGTCGATGGCGTCGAACCAGTCCATCGGCCGGACGAGCTCCACGTAGGCGTGCAAGGTGTCACCGGCTTCCCGGTGGGCGTTGATCCCCATGCCGGGCGTGGTCCCGTTCCCGAACATCGAACCGCCGCCGACCGTTTTCGCCACGTCGGCGTGCCGGGTGTCGGCCTCGTACAGGTACGTCTCGACGATCGACGTACCGCTGTACTCGGGGACGGCATCGGTGAGCAGCGGCCGGATCCGCGACCACGCGCCGTCCGCGCCGACCAGGAGCCCGGCGACGACAGCGGTGCCGTTTTCGAACTTCACCTCGTGGCGGCCGTCCGCCAGTGTCCGGGCGCCGGTGACCTTGTGGCCCCAGCGCACGGTGCCCTCGGGGAGCGAGTCGAGCAGCATCTTCCGCAGGTCCCCGCGCTGCGCCTCGGGACGGCCGCCCGTGCCGTCGTCGGCCCGCTCGAACAGGACGGTCCCGTCGATGTCGAGGACCCGCAGCGCCTGGCGGCCCTCCAGGACGATGCCGCGGAACTCGTCCATGAGTTCCGCCGCCTCGAGGGCGAGCTGGCCGTTGTAGTCGTGGATGTCGAGCATCCCGCCCTGCGAACGCGCGGCCGGGGACGCCTCCGCTTCGTAGACGGCGGACGGGATGCCGTGGACGTGCAGGACGCGGGCCAGCGTGAGGCCGCCGAGCCCGGCGCCGATGATCGTGACCGGTGTGTTCATGGTGACTCCTCAGGATCGCGACTGGAATGACATTCCAGAGACTGTCGCGGGCCGCTGGCAGACCACGCACACGACGCTGGCACCGGCCTGGCACGTCCTGTCAGCCGAAGAACTCGACAGCGTCGTACTCGCCCCAGCCGGGGTCCCCGGTCTTCGCGAACGCGACCCACGCGCCGTGCATCCTGGCCGCGAGCCCGTCCGGGGCGGGATCGGGGCCGAGGAGCCCCGCGTCCCCGTGCAGCCACGGCTCGTCGGCGACGTCGAAGACGAACGGCAGCTCGACGGTGTGGGCGGCGCCGAGCCGTCCGTCCAGCGCCGTCGAGCGGTAGCCGAACGAGTAGACATACGTGCGGCCGTCCGAGCTCCGCGCGTGGGCCCGCGCCATCCGCGCCGTTCCGGCCCCGAACAACGTCTCCCCGAGCTCGCCGGGATTCGCGGCGCCGTAAAGGTTTCCTTCCTCGGTGGTGGTGCCGATGAGCAGATCGACGTCGCCACCGAGGAGACCGTCGGCGGGCTGGACCGGCAGCACCAGGCTGAACGGGCTCAACCCGGCCAGCGGATCCGAAGCGGTCTCGGTCCGCAGATCGAGACCGGCCAGCGCGGGCAGGATCTCCAGGAATCGCTCGTCCGGGATCTCCCCGAACGCTTCCGCGGTGGACTCGATGCCCAGCGCCGAAGCCGCCGCCGCGGTGACCCGGGCCGCCTGCTCCGGCGTGAAGGCGCCCGTCCCGCTGCCGCTCTGGATGATCGCCCGTCGAAACAGCCCCTTGGCCTGCGGAGTCGCCAGCAACGCCCCGGTGAGCGTGGCCCCCGCGGACTGCCCGAAGACGGTGACGTTGTCCGGATCGCCGCCGAACACGGCGACCGTGTCCCGCACCCAGCCGAGCGCGGCGAGCACGTCGAGCAGCCCCCGGTTGGCCGGTGCGTCCTCCAGATCGAGGAAACCGGGGACGCCGAGGCGGTAGTTCACCGTCACCAGGACGACGCCGTCGCGCGCGAACGCCCGCCCGTCGTAGAGCGCGGCGCGGGTCGAACCGGTGACGAATCCGCCACCGTGCACGAAGACCAGCACGGGACGCTTGCCGTCGTCGGCGGCGGGCGTCCGGACGTCGACGGTCAGGTACTCCTCGCCCCGCACCCAGCCCGGTCCGAAGTACGGATTCATGTCGAGCCGGCCGAAGTCGCGTACGGGCTGGGGAGCCGTCGGCGAGGGCCCGGTCCCGTCGCGGACGCCGGACCAGCCCGGATGTGGCGCCGGCGGACGGAAGCGGCCGGGACCGTGCGGAGCGGCCGCGTACGGGATGGCGCGGTAGAGCTCGCCGAAGGAGTCGCGGCGGCCGCGCACGACGCCCGCCGGTGTTTCTGCTTGCGGGGACACGAAGAAACTCCTCTCAGGAAAGGTGGGGGAAGGCGGCCCACCGCGCGATCGCGAACTTCGACCCCCGGCGCTCGACCCGCACGGCGCCTTGGGCACCGAAGTGCGCCGGGAACACGAGCGCGTCGCCGTCGGCGGCCTGGCCGAGCAGCTTGTGCCGGGTCGCCCGGGAACCGGCCGGGTCTTCGCAATAGGGCGAGTTGGTGTCCGGCTCCACGATCTGCAGCGCGGTGTGCACGAGATCCCCCACGAACAGCGCCCTTTCCCCGCCCGACTCCAAGGTGAGCACGGACGAACCGGGGGTGTGGCCGGGGGCGAGGTCGAGCCGCAGGTTCCGGTCGATGCGGTGAGTGTCGTCCCACAGGTGGGTCAGTCCCGCTTCGCGCACCGGCGCGACGCTGTCTTCGAAGACGTTCTGATTTCCGCGTCCCAGCACGGAATCGTGCGCTTCGGCGGGATTCCAGAACTCGAAGTCGGGCCGCGGCATCAAGTAGGTGGCGTTCGGGAAGGTCGGCACCCAGGTACGGCCTTCGAGCCGGGTGTTCCAGCCGACGTGGTCGATGTGCAGATGCGTGTTGACCACGACGTCGACGTCCTCGGGCCGCACACCGGCGGCCGCGAGGTTGTCGAGATAGGCGGTGTCGAGCCGGTTCCACACCGCCGCGTAGGGCCGGTCCTTGTGGTTGCCGACCCCGGTGTCGACGAGGATCGTGCGTCCTTCGCTGCGGATAAGCCAGGACTGGAGCGCCGCGTGGCATTCGTTGGTCTCGGGGTTCCAGAAGTCGGGCGCGAGCCAGCCGCGGTGTTCGTCCCACGAGCCGTCCGGGCTGTCCGGCAGGAATTCGGCCGGGGTCATGCCGAGCGAGCCGTAGAACTCCTTGACGCGGGTGACCGTGACGTCCCCGATGGTGATCTCTTCCATGTGACCGAGCCTGATCATCCGGCCGGGCGGGGACCACGCCCCGCTTGTCCTCCCACTGGGAGGGTGTGGCTGAGGCGGACCAGGCCACGGATACTCGGGTTCATGGACGGACCTGGACCGCTCGGCGACTTCCTGCGTGCCCGACGAGCCGGGCTGCGGCCGGAAGACGTCGGCCTGCGTGCCTTCGGGCCGCGCCGCCGGGTGGCCGGACTGCGGCGTGAGGAGCTGGCCCAGCTCGCCGGTGTCAGCGTCTCGTACTACGCGCGGCTGGAACAGGGCATGTCACGCGGTGCTTCGGCCGAGGTGCTGGACGCCATCGCCCGCGCGCTCCGGCTCGACGTCCACGAACGCGAACACCTCGGCCGTCTCGCCGGCGCCACCCGCCACACGACGCGGGCGCGCCGTCCACGGCCCGAGAAGCTCCACGACGAGACACGGGACCTCCTGGGCACCGTCGACGCGCCCGCGCTGGTGCTCGGCCGCCGCTCGGACGTCCTGGCGTGGAACGCCCTCGGCCACGCCCTGCTGGGCGGGCACCTGGACTTCGACGCCCCGGACGACCCGGCGCGACGGCCGAACATCGGCCGGATGCTGTTCCTGGACCCGCACAACCGGGAGCTGTACGTCGACTGGAAGCGGAAGATCCGCGCGGTGGTCGGGAATCTGCGGATCGCGGTCGGCAGGCATCCCGACGACCCGCTGCTCGCGGAGCTGATCGGCGAGCTGACGATGAAGAGCCCCGAGTTCGTCTCGCTCTGGGGCGATCACCGCGTCCAACCCTGTGACGCGGCGTCCTACGAGCTGCACCATCCGGTCGTCGGCAGGGTGACGGTGACGCAGCAGACGCTGTCGATCGCCCGTTCACCGGACCAGTCGCTGATCGTGTGCACGACCCCCGCGGACTCCCCCGGCGCGCGGGCCCTCGCGCTGCTCCGGCAGGCGAGCTCAGACCTTGTCGTGCACGGTGACCGCGTAGCCGTCCGGGTCGGCGAAAGCGAACGTGCGGCCGAACGGTCCGTCGAACGGTTCCGTGAGGATGGAGACGTCCGCCGCGGCCAGCCGGTCGTGCAGCGCCTGGGCGTCGTCGGCGTGGAACCACAGCGCCACTCCTGAGCCCGGTCGCGGCGAAATCGCGTCCAGATCCAGTCCGGGCACCGGTTCCCGCACCGCGAACGGGATCGGCTCGGTGCCGAACACCACCGCGTGGGGCGGCGCGACGGGCAGCCTGCGCAGCCCGAGGTGGGTTTCGTAGAACGCGGCGGCGCGGTCGAGGTCGCGCACCTGCAGCGAAAGGAAAGAAGGTCCGGTCAGCGTCATGTCGTCCTCCATGTCAGGGTGTTGACATAGCGAAGGTATGTCATGATGCTGACATGAGTCAAGGCGAGACTGTCGGACCGCTGAGCCAGTCGGTGGGATACCTGCTGAAACGGGCCGCGACGGCGCTTCGCGTGGCCATGGACGCCGCTTTGCGCCCGCTCGACCTCACCGTGCCGCAGTACTCCTGCCTCGAAGTGCTGGCACAGCGGCCGGGACTGTCCAACGCGGAACTGGCCAGGGCCGTTTTCGTCACCCGCCAGTCGATGAACCTGGTGCTGCGCGGATTGCAGGACCGCGGCCTGGTCACCCGTCCGACGACGGCGCCGCAGGGCCGCGCCTTGCCCAGCACGCTCACCCCCGCCGGGCGTGCCCTGCTCCACGCCGCCAGCGGCCTCGTGCGCGCGGTGGAGAAACGGATGCTGGAGCCGTTTCCCGCGGCCGATCAGGACAGGCTGCTGCACGATCTCGCCGCCTGCACCGACGCGCTCTCCCCGAAGGAGTGACTCAGGACCTCGTGTTCACGAGCGTTTCCGGCTTGAACGCGAACACGTCGTCACCCTGGACGAGCACGTGCCATTCGCCGCAGACCTTGTCGGTCCGGCCCTCCTGTCCCTGCGGCCACCACTGGGCGGCGAGCGTGGCGGGCTGCGTCGAGGCCGCTCCCGGGCCACAGTCGGCGGGCAGGGTCCCGCCGGTGAACCGCAGGATCCGCTCCGAACCCGTCGTCCGGATGACCTCCGTGACAGCCCTCGCCCGGTCCGGTACCCACTCCGGCAGACGGGCGTTCTCGTCCCGTTTGCCCGCGGCGCCGGTCGTGTAGCCGACCGTCTTGACGTGGCCGTTCGCCTTTTCGGTCAGGCCTTCCTTGAGTCCGCAGCCGGACAGGGCGACCGTGGCCGTCGCGGCGGCGAGGATCGCCGCGGTGATCTTCGTGTTCATACCATCGAGTCAACCTCGCGGAAGCGTTCGCGGGATCGGACTTTCGGCTCGGCCGGGCCGCCATCCGGCCGATCTCCACGGCGGATAACCGCCAGCGCCCGCGGGCTCCGCGCACCACAGTGGTCGTCGTGACCTCGACGACAGACGCGCTGTCCGTACTCAAAGGCATGTACGCGGCGGAAGCCGGCTACTTCGCCGCGGGCGGCCCCGGCAAGGCGACCTTCGCGCCGCTCGCCTCGTTCTTCTCCCCCGATGTGGTGCTGCACCAGGCGGACGCCTTGCCGTACGGCGGAATCTGGCGCGGTCACGAAGGCATGGAACGATTCTTCCGCGCCATGGGCCACACCTGGGAGGTCTTCGACATGGTGGAGCAGAGCTTCCTGAGCGAGACCAGACCGCTGGTCGTCCTTACCCACGTGCACGTGCGGGCGAGGGCCACCGGCCGCGAACTGGACTTCCCGATCCTGCAGACGATCACCGTCGAGGACGGGCGCATCACCGAGGTGCGGCCGTTCTACTGGGACACCGCGGCGATCGCGGCGGCCTGCACGAACTACCATCCCACTGATGACCGCCTACCACGATCTTGACGTGTTCGAGGAAGCCGCTTCGCTGCCGGAGCGCCAGCAGAAGATCCTGCTGACCATCCGCGAATGGGTGGTGGAGCACGGGTACTCGCCGAGCACACGCGAGATCGGTGAAGCGGTCGGGCTGCGCTCGACGTCCTCGGTGTCGAAGCATCTGGCGGCGTTGGAGGAGAAGGGTTTCCTTCGCCGCAGCAGCTCCATTTCCCGCCCCATCGACGTCCGCGCCTTCCTGCACGGCACCACGTCGCGGGAATCCACAGAGGACTCCGTGCCGGTGCCCGTCGTCGGTGACATCGCGGCGGGAACGCCGATCTCGGCCGTCGAGCACGTCGACGACGTGATGAAACTTCCGCGCGAACTCACCGGCCGGGGCAACGTCTTCGGGCTGCGGGTGCGCGGCGACTCGATGATCGACGCGGCGATCTGCGACGGCGACATCGTCGTGGTGAAGCAGCAGCAGGAGGCGCACTCCGGTCAGATCGTCGCCGCGATGATCGACGAAGAGGCCACGGTCAAGGTGTACCGCCGCCGCGACGGCCACGTGTACCTCGAACCGCGCAACCCCGCCTACGACGTCATCGACGGTGACCGCGCGGCCGTGCTGGGCGTCGTGGTCTCGGTCCTGCGCAGCGTCTGAGCCGGTTTCTGTCGGTGGCCCGGGGTAGCTTCCGGGCCATGTACGAAATCGACTTCGTCGAGTTCCCGTCGAGTTCGGCGGCGGACTCGAGCAGGTTCTTCGAAAAGGCCTTCGGCTGGACGGCGGCGTCGTACGGCCCGACGTACACCGACGTCCAGAGCGGCGGCGCGGTCTCGTTCGGCTTCCAGCAGGACACCGCGGAGCAGACGGCGGCGCCGCTGGTGACGATCCGCACCGACGACCTCGACCAGGCGAGGGGTTCCGTCGAGGCCGCGGGCGGAGTCGTCACCGTCGAGCCGTTCTCGTTCCCCGGCGGGCGCCGGTTCCACTTCCGCGAGCCCGGCGGCGCCGAACTCGCGGTGTGGTCCCCGGACTCCTGACATCAGGCGGCGAATCCGAGCACCAGCGAAGCGGCGACAGGCGCCATGTACATCAGCGGGAACGCGACATGCGAGGCCCAGTGCGCGCGGAGCACGGTGATCACGGCGCCGGCGAAGTAGAGCACCAGGCCGATCCCGGCCGCGACACCGAGCGCGGGCACCCACAGGCCGGCGATCAGGCCGAGCGCGCCCGCGGCCTTGGCGACGCCGAGCGGGTTCCACCAGCCGCGGGGGACACCGTAGTCGGCGAGCGGCTGCACGACCCACTTGGCGCGGAAGAAGATCGAGGCGGCCGAGAAGGCGGCCATGAAAGCTCCGAAGACGGTGACGATGACGTAAGCGGTGGTCATTTCGGTTTCTCCTTGGGTTCTCGGTGGTTCGTCGGGTTGACCCCGGCCACCGGCCCGATGTGACAGCACCGCGCGTGAAGCACGTCACAACCCGATACGGCGCGTTTCGCGCAGGCGTGCCGCAGTTTTAGAGCAAGCGCTCTGTTACTCTCGCCCCATGGCCCGCCCCCGCCTGCACGATCTGGACAGGCTGCTCGACGCGGCCGAGCGCCTCGTCGTCGAAGGCGGCGCCCAAGGCGTCACCGTCCGGTCCCTCGCGGCCGCCGCGGGGGTCCCCAACGGCACGATCTACCACGCCTTCGGCTCACTCGGCGCACTGCTGGCCCGGGTCTGGCTCCGTGCGGCGGGCGACTTCCTCGACCTCCAGACCGAACTGGCCGATCAGGCGGCCGACCCGGCCGCGGCGGTCGCGGCGGCAGCGGACGCTCCTGCCGCTTTCGCCGACCGAAGGCCGGAGGCGGCCCGCCTGCTCATCACGGTCAAGAAGGAGCACCTGCTCGGTCCGCAGGTGCCCGACGACCTCGCCGGCGACCTCCTGACGCTCGACAAACGCCTGGTCTCCTTGCTGGTCAGGCTCGCGGACGGGCTCTGGGAAAGGCGGGACGCGCAAGCCGTCGAGGTACTGACAACCTGCGTGGTCGACCTGCCGACGGCCCTGTTCCGGCGCGCGTTCACCGCGGGCGAGCCGATCCCCGAAGACTCCCGCGTACGGCTCGCCGCCGCGGTCCACGCCATACTCCTGCTCCCACCCCCACGAAAGGACTGACGATGCCGACGCTGCGTCACGACGCCCCGGTGTTCCTGCTCGACCTCGGAGACGACGAGAACCGTTTCTCGCCGTCCTGGCTGGAAACCGTGCATTCCCAGCTCGACACCGTCGTCGCCTATCCGGATCCGGCCGTACTGGTCACCGTCGGATCAGGGAAGTTCTATTCGAACGGCCTCGACCTCGAATGGCTCACCAGCAACGCCGTCCAGGCCGCGCAGTACGTCGCCGACGTCCACGAACTGCTGGCCCGCGTGCTCACCCTCGGCGTGCACACGGTCGCCGCGATCAACGGGCACGCCTTCGGCGCCGGGGCGATGCTGGCGATGGCGCACGACTTCCGGGTGATGCGCGCCGACCGCGGGTTCTTCTGCTTCCCCGAAGCCGACATCAACATCCCGTTCACGCCGGGGATGGCCGGGCTCATCCAGAGCAAGCTCACCCCCTCGGCCGCCATCGCGTCGATGACCACGGGACGGCGATTCGGCGGCACGGACGCGCGGGATCTGGGGCTCGTGGACGCCGTCGCCGAGAAGTCCGCGCTGCTGGAGTACGCGGCCGACCTCGTCCGCCCGCTGGCCGGGAAGGACCGCGGCACGCTGGCCGCGATCAAGACGACGATGTTCACCCCGGCCCTCACCGCGCTTCGCGCCAAGTAAGGGCACAATCATCGACTGTGAGCGAAGACATCCTGCGCGCCGAGGACCCGGACGTCGCCGAAGCCCGTAACGGGGACGACGCGGCGTTCAATCGCCTGGTGGAGCCGCTGCGCCGCGAATTGCACGCCCACTGCTACCGCATGCTCGGCTCGACCCACGACGCCGACGACGCTCTCCAGGACGCTCTCCTGCGGGCTTGGCGGGGGCTGGAACGGTTCGAAGGCCGGAGCTCGATGCGGACCTGGCTCTACACCGTCGCCACCCGCACCTGTCTCGACACCGCCGCCGCACGCGGCAAACGCGCCCTCCCGATGGACCTCGGCCCGTCGAGTGAGCGGGCGGTGCTCGAACACGCCCCGGTGACCGAGGTCGCGTGGCTCGGCCCGTATCCCGACGGGAGCCTCGGCCGGGGCCCGGCCGGGCCGGACACCCGGTACGAGCAGCGCGAGGCCGTCGAGCTGGCGTTCGTCGCCGCGCTGCAGCATCTGCCGGGCAACCAGCGGGCCGCGCTGCTGCTCTTCGACGTCCTCGGCTTCTCCGCCGCGGAGATCGCGTCCACAATGGACACTTCGGTCGCGGCGGTGAACAGCGCGCTGCAGCGGGCGCGGGCGATCGTGGCCGAGAAGGTCCCGTCGCCCAGCCAGCAGCAGACGCTGCGGAAGCTCGAAGACGCGCGGGTCCGCGAGATCGCCGCGGACTTCGCCTCCGCGCTGGACCGCGGCGACGCAGACGCGCTCGTGGCATTGCTGACCGAGGACGTCACCTGGTCCATGCCGCCACTCGCGCACTGGTACCGCGGCATCGAGGCCGTCTCCGATTTCGCCGTCGAAGTGCCGATCAGCCGGTGCCCGAGCTGGCGCAACGAGGTCATCACCGCCAACGGCCAGCCGACGGTCGCCTGCTACGTCGGCGAATCGGCCGACGCCGTCCACCACGCCTGGTCGATCAACGTGCTGTCGCTGCGGGACGACCGGATCCACGAGATCACGTCGTTCCTCGATCCGGCCCTGTTCGCGGAGTTCGGCCTTCCTCCGACGAAGCCCTGATCACTCCTCCGCATGACAACGGCGGCCGAACCGGTCCAGGACTGCCACGATGGCCGCCATGCGGAAGATCACTCCGGTGTTCAAGGTCGTCGCCACCGTGCTGGCCGTGGTGATCGCCGCCGGGCTCGGCCTGTGGCTGCACGCCGCGGACCGGACCGCGGGCGACACCGGGCATTGGGTGGGCTCGCACGCCCCGGACCGGATCGAGGTCAACGCGTCCGTGCTCAAGGTGGACGCCGCCGCGCGGGAGGCCGTGCTGCGCGTGCTGGTCGTCCCGCTCGGGCGGTTCGGGGAAGACGACGGCGTCGCGTCGACCGGCGAGCTCCGGCTGCTGACGTCTTCCAGCCTTCGCGATGACCGCGTCTTCCCCGCGCACCATCGGATCTCCAGTTTCGATCTTCCGATCGCGCTGACCGGCGGGGCCGTCACCGACTATCCCTTCGACGGCTACGAGGCGCGGATCGAGTTCGCGGCCGTCCACAACGGGGAACCCGCCCCCGTCTTGTTCACACTGGAGAAAGTGGACAGTCTGTTCTCCTTCTCCGTCAAGGACTATCGCGCGGCCGAAGACCAGGGCGGCCTCGATGTCCGGTTCAGTCGCTCCACCAGCGTGCTGGTCTTCGCGCTGTTCATGATGATCACCATGTGGGGCCTGGCCATCGCGGTGTTCTTCGGCGCGCGGCATCTGATCGCGCGCAGGAAGGGCCTGGTCTGGCCGTCGTTCGGGTTCATGGCCGCGACACTGTTCGCGCTCGCCGGATTCCGCAATCTCGCCCCGGGCTCGCCACCGATCGGCTCCCTGCTGGATTACACGGCCTTCCTGTGGGCCGAGGTCGTCATCGCGCTGTGCGTCGTGGTCGCGGTGGTGACCGGCGCGATCACCGAACACGGCAAACCGGACGCCGGATGAGCATGATGGAGCCGTGCTGGTCGTACCGGGAACCGGTCGTACCGGGCGCTGCTGGCCCGCGCGCTGACCGCACGCGGCCTTTCGGTTCTGCTCCTGGAGTATCGCGGGTACGGGGGCAATCCCGGCGAGCCGTCCGAGGACGGGCTGGCGCTGGACGTCCGCGCCGCCCAGGACTTCCTGACGCGCGAGGCCGGGGTGCCGCTGGTGTACTTCGGCGAAAGCCTCGGCTCGGCGGTCGTCACCGAACTGGCCACCGAACGTCCGCCGTCCGCGCTCGTGCTGCGTTCGCCGTTCGTCGACCTCGCGTCGGTCGGGCAGCGGCACTATCCGTTCCTGCCGGTCCGGTGGCTGCTGCGGGACGAGTTCCCGACGCGGGACAACGTCGGGCGCGTGAAGGCCCCTGTCACCGTCGTATACGGCTCCGCGGACTCGATCGTCCCGGCAGCGCAGAGCCGCGAAGTGGCGCAGGCCGCGGGCGCGAAGGCTGTCGAAGTCCCCGGCGCCGATCACAACGACCCGGCGTTCTCCGACGGCCCGGAGCTGATCGACGCCATCGCAGGCGGCTCAGGCCCTCCGGCGCAGTGACAGCGAGTGGCCGGGGTTGAGCTTGCGGCCGAGGCGGTCGGCCTTCGGCCAGCGGACTTCGGTCGCCCAGCCCGCCTTTTCGAACAGCCAGATCAGCCGCGCGGAGATGTCGAGCTGACCGCGGCGGACACCGTGCCGGGCGCCGGTCGGGTCGGCGTGGTGGGAGTTGTGCCAGGACTCGCCCATCGAGGCGATGGCGAGCGGCCAGAAGTTCGAGGACTTGTCGCGGGCAGCGAACGGGCGGTCGCCGATCAGGTGACACAGCGAGTTCACCGACCAGGTGACGTGGTGCAGCAGCGCCACCCGGACGAGGCTCGCCCAGAAGAACGCGGTGACCGCACCCCACCACGACAGCGTGATCAGGCCGCCGAGGACGGCGGGCGCGAGCAGCGTCACGACGGTGAGCAGCGGGAACAGGCTGTCGACGCGGGCGATGTCACGATCGTCGAGCAGGTCCGGGGCGAAGCGCCGGGCATTGGTCTTCTCACGTTCGAAAAGCCAGCCCATGTGTGCGTGCCAGAAGCCGCGGGCCAGCGCCGCCGGGCTGGTGCCGAACCGCCACGGGGAGTGCGGGTCGCCCTCGCGGTCGGCGAAGGCGTGATGGCGCCGGTGGTCGGCCACCCAGCCGATGACGGGGCCCTGCATGGCCATGCTGCCGGTGACCGCGAGGGCGATCCGCAGGCCGCGGTTGGCTTTGAAGGCGCCGTGGGTGAAGTAGCGGTGGAAGCCGGCCGTCACGCCGAGGCCGGTCAGGAAGTAGAACGCGGCGGCCAGGCCGAGGTCCACCCAGCCGAGTCCCCAGCCCCACGCGAAGGGGACGGAGGCGGCCAGTGCCAGCAGGGGCACCACCGCGAACAACTTGACGAGAAGGTTTTCGGTGCGGGACTGCTCCCCGGACATCAGAGGTTGCGGCGCCTGCCGCTCTTCACTGTCCAGAGGTCTCAGAGCTGAGGTCATGTCGCCGTTTCTGGTCGATGGCCGAGGCATGTGTCAGCTGCGGAAGCCTGAGCACGACGCGGCGCACGAGAAAGCATGCCCGCGACGAATTCTGCGCGAGCGTGCTTGGACAACACGACACCCAAAACGTTGGACCGGTCCGTTCAACGAACGGCGTCGACCGAAGGTTCCAGTGTGGGATAAGAAGGTTCGCGAAAAAGATCCATGTATCGCTCACCCTGAGGGGTCTTGGGGTCGGATCGCTCGACCTGGGTTTCGAGCGGATGGCTGAACAGCGCACTGTCCGTGCTGTGAGTTTTGACGATTAAACCTTTCGAAGGGGACCGCCGTTTCGCGGTCTTCAGCGAGGCCGGGGGCGATTTCCACCGCCTCGCACGAGATCGGCGTCACGCTGCGAAGAGCGCCGCCACCGACCACGATACACGCCCCGGGGCCGAAACCCCAGGGCGTCCACTTCGATCAACCGTATGCCGGAGCCGTCAAGTTGAGTGCCGCGACGACAGTCCGCTCCTCGTAAGCGAAATGTGCTTCGAGCTTTCCTGCGAGCGCGTCGAAGTCTTCGCGCAGGCTCACGGGGTCGCTCTCGCCGTGGACGTAACCCTCGACGAGCTCGCGGATCCGCTTCTGCAGCGTCGCGACGACGACGTGGTCTTCCCCCAGTTTCGCCAACGTCGGCGCGAGCGCGGGAAACCGTTGCGCCAGCATGGGAAAGGCTCCCATGTCCTCGCCGGTATGATGCTTGGTCAACGCCTCGCAGAACGAAACACAGTGCGCCCGCAAGGATTTCTCCATGGCGAGCGACTCCGCGCGTCCGGCCACGAGGTCGTCGACCCCGGCACGCAACGTCTTGAGCTCCTCCCTCAGCCATTCGTGGACCTCCACCAGGAAATCCCCCATCCCTCGCACCCGGTCATCGATCCGGTGCAGGATCACGACAGGTAGTTCGCGTGTCGTTTTCGCCTGGTACTCGGCGAATCCCGGATCCTCGGCGACGACCTTCGCGAACAACGCGTCACGCTCCATCGTGGACGGAAGGGCCGCGATCGCCTCGTAGGTCTCGGTCCCCGTCTCGACGGCGACCCGATGGTCGTGCCGGATGTTGTGATACCACCCCGGATTCCTCGGCGCCCCCATGTTCGAAGCGACGACGACGGTCTTGCCGTCGATTTCGAGGCACCCCAACGGGCTCGTCCACCGCTTGCCGCTCTTGGCGCCGACGGTGGTGAGCAGGATCAGCCGCCACCCCTCGAACATGCCGCCGAGTTTTCCCTTGTTCTGCCTGAATTCCTCGATCACCTGGTCATTGAAGCCGGTCAATTCGTTCCTTCCCGTCGATGTGATGACAGGAGGACGCGGAACCATCACCGGAAGAAAAGCGCACAAGTCTTGGTACGCCCGGATTCGAGCGCACCGCATGGAGGCGTCATCCCACGACGCGGGGATGAGTGAATGCGAGAGACGGTGTGTGCCGATCTCTGGTGGCCGAGTAGCCGCTACCTCCATGCATAGGCCCATACGGGGCTCAGGCATGACGCTAGCACAAAGCTTCCCTGCCGCGCACTCATACTTGTGGGTGCCACATAAACGTGTGATAGAACATTTGTTCGATTACGGGTATCGTTGTTTCCGTGGCCAGCGACAACACATCCCCGACGACACCCACCGAGTGGTGGCGCGTCGACACCGCGATCCGGGGCTGCTCCGGGCATTCGACGTTGGCGGCACTGATCTACGAAGACTTCCTCGTCACCGACAAGGAAGCCAACGACCGCGCCGACCGCGTCCTCGCCCTCCACCCCGGCCCCACTATCGGCGGTGACCCGGCCCCACCTCTCGCGCCCCTGACCGCCGACGCGGCTAGGGAAGGCGCGATCGGCGGCTCACAGATCGACGCCATCATCCGCACCCTCGCCCGCATCCCTGCCACCATCCCCGAACACAAGATCCGAGACGGCGAAAAGATCCTCGTCGATCTCGCTCGTCATACCGGACCCCGCGCCATCGCCCGAGCCGGACGACGCCTGCTCGACAACCTCGACCCCGACGGGAAAGAACCCCGCAACGAGGATCCCAAGGATGTGCGGCCGGAGTTGCGGTTCGTCACACGCCGCGACGGCACCCTCGGCCTCACCGCCACCCTCGACCTGGAAACCTACGCCCGCCTCAAATCCGACCTGGATCCGATGGCCAAGCCCCACAAGGCCATCGACGGAGTCCGGGACTCCCGCACTCAAGACGAACGCTATGGCGACGCTTTCACCGACTATGTGCGGTTGAAGACCACCAGCCGCAATTTGCCCGGCCAGGCCGGAGAAGCCACCCACATCCTCGTCACCATGTCGTACGAGGATTTGATCCGGGACATCGGTGAAGCCCACCTCGACCTCGTTGGGGCTCGGGATCCGGATCGTCGCTTGGGTCGAGGCGAAAGCCGCGGCGCGGGGCAAGGCGTTCGTCCGGGTGGCGACGACACGCGGCAATCCTGCTTTGCGCGCGCTCTACGAGGGGTGCGGGATTCGACCACGTGTCGGACCCGCCCGAGGCGAAGTGGCCCACCAGCCTTTACGAAAGGAGAGTCACCACCGGCGAATGATCAAGTCAGGCCGAGGATTTCCGGCCGCTCCGCGTACTTTCGCCAGTATCGCCCGGGATCGGCGACCAGGCGGCGGCGTTCGAGATCCAGCAGCCCGGAAAGGCTTTCCACCTCGGCCACCATCGCACCGTCCGGTGCCACGAACTCCTGGACGACCCGCGAAACCTTGCCCGGCTCCCAGGTGAACCGGGTCAGGACGTCGATCCGCGCGCGGGCCCGAAGCTCTCGGCGGAACCGGATCGTCGTTTCGAGGTTGACCGGGCCGAGGTTCCCGGCCTTGAGCGCCAGCGGATCCACTCCGGCCGCCCACACGCATTCCCAGCGCGCGTGATCGGCGTACGCGAGGTAGGCAGGGCCGCGGACGTGCCCGTTGACGTCGAGATCGTCCGTGCGGATATCGAGGGTGACGCGGAAAGGTTCGAGCACTCCCCGATCTTCGCCCGGGGACCTGCCTCAGTCTGGAACGTTTCGGCCAGTCCAGGAACGCACGAGCGCGCCGGGCGAGGCGCCCGCCAGCCGCCGGCATTCCCGTCCGAGATGGGACTGGTCCGCGTAGCCCACTTCGGCGGCGACATCGGCGAGCGACGAACGGGCCCGCGCGACGGCCTCGACTCGCTTGAGGAACCGGTGGAACCGCAGCACTCGCTGCAACTCCTTGGGACCCACGCCGACCTCGTGCCGCACATGCCGCCGAAGACCACGTTCGCTCACGCCCAGCTCCGCCGCCACCTGATCGGCGCGGGCGCCGGGCGACCGCAACGCGCGAGCGGCCTCGATCGTGAGCCCGTCCGGCTCGACGTCGCGGAGCCTTTCCGCGACCAGCGCCTCCAGCACCGACCGCGCCTCGCCCGGGATGTCGCACTCGGCCAGCCTGGATTCCGCACGACGGGCCCTCCCAGCCCACAGGTCGCGCAGCGGGGTGGCCTCCGCCGTCAGATCCGTCATCGGCAGCCCCAGTACCGCGCCACCGGCACCGCACCGCAGGCGAAGCCCGACTGTCCACTCCGCCGACGGCAGCTCGCGCCGCAACACCCCGCGCACCGTGGTGACGGCGGTGAGCCCCCGACCGTCCCAGACGAGGTCCACGCAGCCGTCCGGGAACACCCGCAGCGGACGGCTGCGCCCCACCAAACCCGTCCAGGCGCTCTCGACCACCTCCGCCACCTTCGCGGCCGGCACACTTTCGCGGTACGTCGAACGACCCGAACGGCGGCGCAGCGGAACACCCACGTCCGGGAGTATGCCCCCGCCCACCGACAAGATGCGCCTCGCTTGATCTTGCTGAAGACTTGCCGTCGTGCTGAGGCCGGTACTCGACCCGTCCCCCGCCGGCTGGATCTCCTCCAGGCTCGGCGGGGCGTTCGGTGCTGCCTGCCGCACGGTCCCGCGTGGCTATGCCGCCTACGCCCGCCTCTGCCACCCGGCGGAACGCGACCGCGGCGGCTGGGCGAGCTGGCGCGAAGCCGCGACCGAAACGGGACGCCGCGCCCACGGCGCCATGCAGTGGCACGCGCTCGTCGGCTCCCCGGATCCGGTGAACCTCACGGGCTCGCTGTGGCGAGGCTCGCCGCCGGGACGCGGCACGCTGCCGTCGCACAGCCTCACCGCGCTGCTGGCCGTCCTCGGCGGCCACACCTCCTCTTCGGACGCCTGGTTCTGCCTTTGGGAGGGCTACGGCTGGGCCGACGAGACGACGTTGTCCCGCGAGCACCTCGACTCGCCGCGCCTGCGGCATCCGGGCCGGGACTACCTGATGTTCACCGGGCCGCTGACCTCGGCGACGGAACTCGGCTGGCGGCCGCGGCCGAGCTGGTTCGAGGCGCAGTCCCCCAACCTGTTCTGGCCGGAAGACCGCGCTTGGTGCGTGGCCACCGAGGTCGACTTCGACTCGACCCTCGTCGCGGGCGAAGAGGCCCTGATCGACGCGCTCGTCGAGGCACCGGGGCTGGACGCCTGGCGGATCGAGCCCGACACCTCCCTCTCCGCGGACGCCGACAGGATCAACCAGCTCCCCTGACCGCTACACAGCGTCAGCCCACGCCGCACTCCGGAAGAACTCGCCTCCCGTGCTATGAAAGGTCCTTTCCTTGCGAAATTTGCAAGGAAAGGACCTTTCATAGCACTTGCGGGGCGGGGTCAGCGCTCTTCGATCGCGTCGACCTTCGCCGGGTAGAACGCCACGTGGTCCTTGATCTCGGCGACCGCGTCGTGCGGCGCTTCGTAGGTCCAGACGGCGTTCTCGGCGACGCCGTCGCCGGTCCGGATGCTGTAGTACGACGCGTCGCCCTTGAACGGGCAGTACGTCGAGTGTTCCGTCCGCTCCAGCAAGTCGAAGTCGACGTCGGCACGCGGGATGTACTGCGCCGGCGGGTAGTTCGCCTCTTGCAGCGTGAGCGCGTTCGCGCTGTCCGCCACGACCTTCCCGCCGACCGTCACGACCACGCGCGCCTTGTTCGGCGCCACCGTGATCGGGTGGTTCGCGCTGGGCTTCAGCACCTTCTTGTCAGGCATGGATCAGCTCCCTCGGGGGTTTCTCCGCTACCTGGCACAGCGACGCCGCCCGCCCGGATATTCCCCTCAGGGCAGGTAGTACATCGGGTTCGGCAGCTTCACCGGGAACTCTGCGTAACCGCCTTCGAGGTCGCTGAACTGGTCACCGAAGTTGGCCAGGATCGTCGCGCCGGTCGAGGCGATGTGCTTCCGCGTGCCCGCCTTGTACTGGACGGTGGTGCAGGTCAGCCCGCACGGCAGGTAGTCCGGCGCGGTGGTCTTCGGCTTGAAGAACGCGCCGGCGGGCGCCGGATAGCCCTCGTTCGCGAGGTTCTTGAGCGACTGCGGGCCCTGGAACTCGTTGCGGCCGGTCAGGAAGTAGACCTTGACGCCGCGCTGCGCGGCCCAGTTCGCCAGCTCCAGCACCGGCTTGTTCGCGACGAACGTGCCCTTGTCGATCGCTTCCTGCTGCTTCTTCGGGTCGAAGCCGAAGTCGTTGTCGACCTCCCAGCCGTAGGTGACCTCGGCGGTGTCGTCGACGTCGAACACGACGGCGGGGTTCTCGACGCCGCGGTCCAGCCGCCGCGTGAGGTAGCGCTTGGCGTCCGAGACCTGGCGCTTGGTGTCGGAGACGAATCGGCTGTTCTCCGAGTACTGGTGCTTGCCGTCTGGGCCGACGACGTCGCCGTAGTAGGCCTTGACGTCGAGTTTGACCTGGCCGATGTTGGCGGGCTCGTGCCCGCGCCGCCAGGAGGCGTCGTCCTGGTTCGCGACGGCGGTGGCACCGCCCGCGAGAACGGCTCCGGCGGCCGCGGCGGCGGCCAGTTTCAGCAGACCGGTGAACCGGCTCATGGAAGTGCTCCTCACGTCAGCTGTGCGCGGCAAAGGAACGCTACTCCAGAACGGCCGATTCTGGTCAGTACCAAAGTCGCTTCTTCACCGCCACGGGGTTTCAGCTTGCGCCGCAACGCATCCGGGTCTATATCGAGACCACGAACGAGGATTTCCAGCCGACCGATATCGTGCTTCTTCAGCAGTACGCGCAAATTCTTCTCGCTGTACGGTCCGTACTCGAACACCCGGAACGCCCGGATTCCCGGTGGCGGTACGTCCCCGGTCAGGTACGCGATGCGTTCGTCGAGCTGCCACAAGCCATGCCGTGCCGCGTAATGCCGCACAAGTCCGGCCCGGACGACGGCGCCGTCGGGGTCGACGATCCATTCACCCGGCTCGCGAACGGGGATCTCGTCGGGATCGGCGTCGGTGACAGTCCACTGTGCACTGTCCGAACGCAACACCGTCGCGCGCCGGGACACAGTGGATCCCACGCCGCGCCACAAGCAGGCCTCGCGGACCTGACCGTCCAAAGAGACCAGTTCGACCTCGTCCGCCCAGGGTGCGATGGAGAAATCGAGACCCGGCGCGCATTTGACCGAAAGTTCGCGGCCCGCGTACGCCTCGATCAGGCCGTCCAGCGGCGGAAGGAAATCGGCGGGCTTCCACGCCCGGCGCCCGGCCGAGTCACGGCGGGCGGGATCGGCGACGACGACCGAGGAGCGGCTGACCGGCCGCAACGCGTCGGCGCGCACCAGCACCGGCGAAACGCCGGCCTCGAGAGCGTTGTGCCGGGCCATCGCCAGCCGGACCTCGTCCAGATCCGAGCCCATCGCCCGATCGGCGACGCGGGCGATCTCGATCAGGTCCGCGCCGACGGAACACGTCACGTCGTGGACGTCGCGGCCGGCCAGTCGCGAGGCCCGGTGCCGGGCGACCAGTGTGGCGCTGGCCTGCTGAAGGGCGTCACCGGTGAACAGCCACGAGCCCGCGGAGTCCAGTTTGGACGACGACTTCCGCCGCAGCACCACCGTTTCCAGCACCGCGGCCGCGTGCTCCGGGGCGATCCGGCGGACGGCGGCGACGTCGGCGATGCGGGTCTTGTCGGTCAGCGGCAGGGACGAGCATTCGGCGAGCGCCGCGCTTCCCGCGCCGGAGCGCAGGAAGGCGACGTCGTCGAGAGTGAACGCGTAAGGCACCTAGGAACGCTTGGTACCGGTGATCATCACGTTGTAGAACAGCTCGCGCGGCAGCACCTTGGCGAGCAGCTTCTTGTCCAAAGCGGACAGTCGCAGCCACAGCCGGTACGCGAACAGACGCCAGCGCAGGGTCAGTTTCTCCTGCGGGACGGCGGCTTCGAAGGTCCGGATCGGCCAGCCCGCGAGCGCGGCGGCGAACTCCTCGGTGACCGCGCGGACGTCCTGGCCGCCCGCGCCGCGGGCCATCGACTCGAGGTCGGACGGGTCGAACGTGTGGATGTCGACCACGGCTTCGAGCGCGGCCGCGCGGGAGGACTCGTCGAGTTCCTCCTGGGGACGGCGCCAGCCGGTCAGCGCCGGGAGCTTGGTCAGGTTGGTGGTGAGGTACCACGTGATCTGGCCCAGCTTGCGCGCGTAGAAGTCGCCGACCTTCGTCGGCTCGCCCGCGAAGACGAACCGCCCGCCCGGCTTCAGCACCCGCAGCACCTCGGCGAACGCCGCGCGGACGTCCGGGATGTGGTGCAGCACCGCGTGCCCGACGACGAGATCGAAGCTGTTGTCCTCGTAGGGGATCCGCTCCGCGTCGGCGACCCGGCCGTCGACGTCGAGGCCGAGCTTCTCGGCGTTGCGCAGCGCGACCTGGACCATGCCGGGCGAGAGGTCGGTGACCGACCCCTTCTTGATCACGCCGCCCTGCATCAGGTTCAGCAGGAAGAAACCGGTGCCGCTGCCCAGTTCCATCGCGGTCGGGTACGGCTGGCCGTCCTCACCGGCGACGGCGTTGAACACGCCGGTCGCGTAGGAGATGCAGCGCTCGTCGTAGGAGATGGACCACTTCTCGTCGTAGGTCCCGGCTTCCCAGTCGTGGTAGAGCACGTTGGCGAGCTTGGGGTCGTCGAAGGCGGCCTTGACCTCTTCGGCGGTGGCGTGCGGGTTCGGCGCCGGGTCGTTCACCTGGGTCATCGTGCTTACTTCCCCTCGAAGGTGGCCTTGCCAGGGCCGTTCTCGATGAACGACTTCATGCCGTTGCGCTGGTCTTCGGTCGCCCAGAGCGCGGCGAAGAGGTGTGATTCGAGCTTGAGGCCGCTCGCGAGATCGGTGTCGAGACCGCCGTCGATGGCGACCTTCGCGGCGCGGAGCGCCACGGCAGGGCCGTTCGCGAACTGGGCAGCCCACTTGTGCGCGGCGGCGTAGACGTCGTCCGGTGCCACGACCTCGTCGAGGATGCCCAGTGCCAGCGCCTCTTCGGCCTTCACGAAGCGGCCGGTGAACACGAGGTCCTTGGTCTTGCTCGGGCCGATGAGCCGCGCGAGGCGCTGCGTGCCACCGGCGCCGGGGATGACGCCGAGCTGGATCTCCGGCTGGCCGACCTTGACGTTGTCGCCGGCGATCCGGCGGTCGGCGGTCAGCGCGAGTTCGAGGCCGCCGCCCAGCGCGTAGCCGGTGATGGCCGCGACGACCGGCTTCGGGATGTTCGCGATGGTGGCCAGCGACGCCGTCAGCGCCGCGCCGAACTTCGCGATCTCGGGGTAGGTGCGCTCGGCCATCTCCTTGATGTCCGCGCCACCCGCGAAGGTCTTCTCGCCGCCGTACAGGATCACGGCGCGCACGTCGTCGCGCTCGGAGGCCTCACGGGCCGCCTCGGCCAGCTCGGCCTGCACCTGGTTGTTCAGCGCGTTGACCGGCGGGCGGTCCAGCCGGATCGTGCCGACCCCGCCTTCGACCTCAAGGCTTACGAACTCTCCCACGCCAGTCCTCCTCAACGGGCCGTCCACAACGACAGACTCACACGCTACCGGTCAGTACGACCACTCAACGGCGACGGGCGAAGTAACGATCACCGGACCGTTCGAGCAGGAGGTCCTGGTCGAACGTCTTGGACAGGTTGTCGCTGGTCACGACGTCGTCCACGAGGCCGGACGCGACCGCGCGGCCGTCACGCAGCAGTAGCGCGTGGGTGAATCCCGGCGGGATTTCTTCCACGTGATGGGTGACGAGCACCATGGCCGGGGCCTCCGGGTCGAGGGCCAGCTCCGAAAGGCGCGCGACGAGGTCTTCGCGGCCGCCGAGGTCGAGTCCGGCGGCGGGCTCGTCGAGCAGCAGCATCTCCGGGTCGGTCATCAGCGACCGCGCGATCAGCGCCCGCTTGCGCTCGCCCTCGGACAACGTGCCGAAAGTGCGTTCGGCCAGGTGCGGGATGCCCAGCGCGGCCAGCAGTTCGCGGGCGCGGTCGGTGTCGAGGCTGTCGTACTCCTCACGCCAGCGGCCGACGACGGCGTATCCGGCGCTCACCACGACGTCGATGACGCGTTCCTCGCCGGGCACCCGCTGCGCGATCGCGGCCGAGGTGAACCCGATCCGCGGGCGCAGCTCGAAGATGTTGACCTTGCCGATCCGGTCGCCGAGCAGGTCGACCGTCCCCGAGGTCGGGTGGAGTTCGGCCGCGGCCAGCCGGAGCAGGGTGGTCTTGCCCGCGCCGTTCGGGCCGAGCACCACCCAGCGCTCGTCCAGTTCCACGGTCCAGTCGAGGTCGGCGAGGAGGTCGTTGCCTGTTCGGCGGACCCCGACACCGGTCATCCTCACCACGAGGTCGTCAAGTTCGCTGGGCTGGATCGGCTCGCTCACGAGCCCATTGTGTCCGCACACGCGCGCGCGTGTGCACCGGGCCGCCGGTCGGCGGAAAGCGGCTGGTCCAGGGAGTGAGACAGAGCTGTTCCGAGTAACCGCCGAACCGGCGGCTGTGGCAACATCGAAGACGTGATCAGGTCCGTGTCCGCCGCCTTCCCCGTCATCGGGGGCTCTTTCTGGCGCCGCCGGACCATCGACCTGCTCCTCGTCGCCTCGTCCGGGTGTACCGCCGCGCGACACGGCTGAGTCCTGCTCTTTTCCCGGCACAGGTGTGCCTGGGCACCCGTGTCGCGCCGCGTTCGGCCCCTGCTTCCGAGCCCGCGAACCTCCACGAGGAGCCTCACCGTGACCACGTCCGTCTCGCCCCGCCAGGACTTCGAGATCCACCCGCGGCTGGCCGATCCGCTGCTGCCCGAGCTGCTGCACCCCGAGCGCCTGCTCTGGACGCCCCGGGAGCTGGCCGACCTGACCACCACCGTCACCACCGAACTGACCTCGGGCCTGCGCGGCCTGCTGCGCTTCGACGAGGACCGCCGCTGGTGGGCGCGGCTCGCGCTGACCGACGGCGTCGAACTGTGGCTGCTGTCCTGGCTGCCCGGCCAGCAGACCAAACCACACGACCACGGCGGCGCGTCCGGTTCGTTCACCGTGCTGCAGGGTGAACTGGGCGAGGAGTACCGCTACCCGGGCGGCCCGATCCGGCGCCGCACGCACGCCGCGGGCGAGGGCATCGGCTTCGGCGCGGGGCGCGCGCACCAGGTGACCGGCATCGGCACCGCGCCCGCCGCCAGCGTCCACGCCTACTCTCCGCCGCTGGTCGCGACCCGCGAATACGTGACCCTCGCCGACGTTCCCGCCGAGATCCCCTCGCTGGCCCCGATACTGGGCCGATGACCGCTATCGACGAACTGCTGGCCGCCGCCCGGTCCGGACTGAACCGGGCGGAGCCCGAGCAGGCACAACGGCTGCAGCGCGACGGCGCCCTGATCGTGGACATCCGCCCGCACGTCAACCGGTTCGAGGAGGGCGAGATCCCGGGCTCGGTGATCGTCGAGCGGATCCACCTCGAGTGGCGGCTCGCGCCGGACAGCGACTGGCGGCTGCCGGAGGTGAACCCGGACTCGACGGTGATCGTCGTGTGCAACGAGGGGTACTCGTCGAGTCTGGCCGCCGCCGACCTCAAGCGGCTCGGCCTGCCGGGCGCCACCGATCTCGAAGGCGGGTTCCGGGCCTGGCGTTCGGCGGGCCTCCCGGTCCGGGAAGGCGGCACCCCCGCCGTTCCCTGACGCCCTACCGGCGGATCGCCAGCCGGGCGATCGAGTCCGGGGACAGCGGAAGCGCCGCGTGGATCCCGGAGCCTCGCGTCGGCCTGGGGTTGACCAGGACGCCCGTCGCCACTTCCCGCCTGGCGGCCGCGAGCACGACCTCGCGGCCGGTCCGGGGCCGGATCCGGGCCCAGCCCGCGCCGGTGACCGCGCGGTACTCGGCCAGCAGGCGCTCGTCGGTGAAGACACAGAGCCAGTCGCCGTACGGGCCGAGACGGGCCGGGATCGGCGCGCCCGCCTCGTCCGCCGGACCCCACACCGTGCCGTCGAGGAACATCCGCATGACCGCGGGGACGGGGTCGCGCAGGCCGCCGTCGGTCTGCTCCCGCTCCGGCCGGACGTTCCCGGCGATCCACTGCGACGCGAGCCTGAAGTCCTCGCCGGTGAGGTCCTCCTGGAAACCGTCCAAGCTGTTCTTGACGGTCCCCAGGAAGTCGTAGAACCGCCGGGTGCAGGTCCGCTCGGAGACCGCCACCCGCCCGCGGCCGACCATCGTCCTGATCCGGCCGACCATGCCCGCCCCGCCGGTCACCGGATCCACGCCGAGGTTGTAGGCGGTCCAGACGATTTCGGGCATGAGCGGATCGGCGAACCGTTCGAGGACGCGGTTCAGCCGCAAAAGGACGATCTCGCGAACCCTGCCGGGCTCGGCGTCCTCGGCGACTCCCCAGATGGCCCGCAGTTCCGGCCCCAGCGCGCGGCGCAGCCCGTCCTGCTGGATCCCGGCGCGGGCGTGGACGTGGTGCAGCCGGTCCTTGGCCCTGCGCGATGTTTTCGTTTCCTTCGCCGAAGCCACCATTCCTCCGCGATTCAGGATCGGCCCGGCAAAGTGTATTTCACCGGCCTGTTCCGCATTGTTCGGCGGAAATCGAGAATCAGCGGTTTCTTTTGTTCGGTACCGGCTTGACGAAGGCTTACGCGTGGACGACCCGGGCGAGTTCCGCCGGTGTGGCCAGCAGACGGTGCTTCGGCAGCACCCGGACGGTGTAGCCGATCGACCCCGGATGCGGCAGCTTCAGCCGCGCCGCGAACGCGCCGATCCCGTCGCCGGACATTCCGACGGTGACGGGATCGGTCAGTTCGTCCCCGTCACCGACCTTCCCGACGACGGCCTGAACATCCACTTCGGACGGTTCGAGGCCGGCGAGGTCGATCCGGGCCCGGATGATCACCTCGGTCCCGGTGACCATCGGCGCGGCGTCCTCGACGAGCAGTTCGGTGTCGAAGATCCGCACGCGCGGCCAGGAGACGTCGAGTTTGGTCCGGTAATCGGCCAGCGACAGCGCGCCGCGGTACCCGTCACCCGTCGCCTCCGCGACCATCCGCGAGGCGGGCAGGTAGCCCGATTCGACGTACTCCCGCACCATCCGCGACGCCTGCACGCGCGGCCCGAGGCTCTCCAGCGTGTGCCACACCATCGACAGCCAGCCGCCGGGCACGCCACCGGCGTCGCGGTCGTAGAACAGCGGCGCGATCTGGTGGCCCAGCAGGTCGTAGAGCGCCGCGGCCTCCAGTTCGTCGCGGCGCAGCGGGTCGGTGACGCCGTCCGCGGTCGGGATCGCCCAGCCGTTGCTGCCGTCGTAGCACTCGTCCCACCAGCCGTCGCGGATGGAGAGGTTGAGGCCGCCGTTGAGCGCGGACTTCATCCCCGACGTCCCGCACGCCTCCAGCTGCCGCACCGGCGTGTTCAACCAGACGTCGCTGCCGCGGTAGAGGTAGCGCGCCATCGACATGTCGTAATCCGGCAGGAAGACGATGCGGCGCCTCACCTCGGGATCGTCGACGAACCGGACGATCTGCTGGATCAGCTGCTTGCCGCCCTCGTCGGCCGGATGCGACTTGCCCGCGACGACGAGCTGGATCGGACGCCGCTCGTCCAGCAGCAGCGCGCGCAGGCGCTCCGGGTCGCGCAGCATCAGCGTCAGCCGTTTGTACGTCGGCACGCGGCGCGCGAAACCGACGGTCAGCACGTCGGGATCGAAGACCGTGTCGGTCCAGCCGAGTTCGAGCGCGGACGCGCCGCGCTGCATCCACGCGGCCCGCACCCGGCGCCGGACCTCGGCGACCAGCTTCTCCCGCAGTTCACGCCGCAGCGCCCACAGCTGCTCGTCACTGACGCCGTCCCGCAGCGGCTTGCCCTGCGTGCCGTCGAGCCCCAGCTCCTCGTGGTTGCGCCCGAGCAGCGCGCTCAGTTCGCGCGCCACCCAGGTCGGCCCGTGGACGCCGTTGGTGACCGAGGAGACGGGCACCTCGTCGAAGTCGAATCCGGGCCACAGCCTGGAGAACATCCTCCGCGACACACGGCCGTGCAGCGCCGAGACACCGTTCGCGCGCTGGGCGAGCCGCAAGCCCATATGCGCCATGTTGAACAGGCCGGGGTTGTCCTCCGCCCCGAGCGCGAGCACGCGGCGCGGGTCGACGTCCGGGACCAGCCTGCCGTCGGCGAAGTACCGCTGGACGAGGTCGACGGGGAACCGGTCGATCCCCGCGCTGACCGGCGTGTGCGTGGTGAACACGGTGCCGGCGCGGACCGCGGGCAACGCCTCGTCGAACGCCAGCCCGTCGGTCTGGATGATCTCGCGGGCGCGTTCCAGCCCGAGGAACCCGGCGTGGCCTTCGTTGGTGTGGAACACCTTCGGCTGCGGATGCCCGGTCAGCTCGCAGTAGCGCCGCACCGCGCGGAAGCCGCCGATCCCGGACAGGATCTCCTGCCGGATGCGGTGGTCGGCGTCGCCGCCGTAGAGCCTGTCGGTGACCGCGCGCAGGTCCTCGTCGTTGGCTTCGGTGTCGGTGTCGAGCAGCAGCAACGGGATCCGGCCGACGCGGGCCTTCCAGATCTGCGCGTGCAGCGTCCGCCCGGCGGGCATCGCGACGTCGACGAGCACCGGCTCGCCGCCGTCGGTCAGCAGCTCCAGCGGGAAGGCGTTGGGGTCGATCACCGGGTAGTGCTCGACCTGCCAGCCGTCGAGCGACAGCGCCTGCCGGAAGTACCCGGCGCGGTAGAGCAGCCCGACCCCGATCATCGGCACGCCGAGGTCCGACGCGGCCTTGAGATGGTCACCGGCGAGCACGCCGAGGCCACCGGAGTAGTTCGGCAACGCCTCGGTGACACCGAACTCCATCGAGAAGTACGCGACGGCGGGAGGGAGATCTGTGCCGTCCTGCTTCTGGTACCAGCGCGGCTCGGCGAGATAGCGGTCCAGGTCGGCGACAGCCTCGCGCGCGTGGGCGAGGAAGGCTTCGTCGACGGCCAGCTCGTCGAGCCGGGTCGGCGGCAGCGCGGTGAGCATCCGCAACGGATCGCGGACGCGGTTGAACAGCTCCGCGTCCATCGACGCGAACAGGTCGCGAGTGGGCGGATGCCAGGTCCAGCGCAGATTCGTAGCGAGGTCACCGAGGCCGGAGAGCGACTCCGGCAGGCTCGCGCGGACGGTGAACCGGCGGACTGCTCTCATGAGGAGCGACCATATCGGCAGAGCCCCCACCCCGCTCAAGACCCACTTCGGGGATTACCTGCACGCGAGCCATAAGCGCTGGGTAGGGTCCCTGCTTGCCGGTGTACGCGGCCCGGTCGGGGCCCTGACGACAAGCGAGTGAACATGATCCAAGGGGGAGGTCGGGGCCTCTACCGCCCGGCTCTGATCGCGATCGTGGTGACGCTGGCCCTCGGGCTGAGCGCGTGCAACGACAAGGGCGGTTCGACGGCGGGCAAGGAAGGCGGCCAGCCGGGCGCCGGCGACATCGCCGGTCTGCCGGTCACGCACTTCGAGAGCGGCCTGAAGCCGGACGCCCCCAAGCCGGACCTGCAGGTCCGCAACGAGGACGGCTCCGAAGACGACCAGCTCGCCATCGCCGCCATCGCCGACGCGCAGACCTACTGGACCGAGGTCATGCCGCGAGACTTCGGCCAGCAGTACGAGCCGCTGAAGTCGCTGCTGTCCTACAGCGCGCGGTCCGACGACGAAGACACCAAGTGCGGCAGCGTCAAGGGCCTGGTCAACGCCTTCTACTGCCCGCCGGACGACTCGGTGGCGTGGGACCGCGGCGTGCTCCTGCCGATGCTGCGCGAGCGGTTCGGGAAAATGGCGAGCGCCGTCGTGCTCGCCCACGAACTCGGCCACGCCGTGCAGTACCGGCTCGGCGAGAAGGCCAACATCAAGAAGACCACCCCGTCGATCGTCAAGGAGCAGCAGGCCGACTGCTTCGCCGGCGGCTACTTCCGCTGGGTCGCCGAGGAGAAGAGCAAGTTCTACAAGCTCTCCACCTCCGAGGGCCTGAACCAGGTCATGGCGTCGCTGTTCCTGATCCGCGACCAGGCGGGCACCAGCGCGACGAAACAGGGCGCGCACGGCACGGCGTTCGACCGCACGTACGCGTTCCAGGTCGGGTTCGAGAAGGGCCCGAAGGAATGCGCCGCGATGAACGAGGAGAACATCAAGGCGCGCATCACCGAGCGCCCGTTCGACAAGGGTGACAAGGGCAAGGGCGACGCGAAGCTCGACGCCGAGATCATCGGGATCCTGAAGAAGAGCCTCGACGAGGCCTTCAAGGGCGCCGGTGTCCCGGGTCCGGAGATCACCGAGGACGGCAACGGCAGCTGCTCCGGCGGCCCCAGCACCCCGCCCGCGTCGTACTGCCCGTCGAACAACACCGTCAGCATCGACATGGCCAAACTGCGCGAACTCGCCCAGCCCGTCGACCAAGAGGCCGAATGGAAGAGCGGGCACAGCGAGGGCAAGGGCGACTTCGCCGCGTTCTCGGAAATCGCGTCCCGCTACGCGATGGGCATCCAGAAGGGTGTCGGCGCGTCGATCGACAACGCGAACGCGGGACTGCGCACCGCGTGCCTGGTCGGCGCGTGGGCGAAGGCCAGCTCGGTGCCCGGCGGGACGCTGCGGCTCTCGGCCGGTGACCTCGACGAGGCCATTTCGGACCTGCTGAGCCCGGAAAGCCTGGTCTCGGCCGATGTCAACGGCAAGCGCGTCGACAACGGTTTCGAGCGGATCGAGGCGCTGCGGAAGGGCTACCTGGAGAGCTCCGCGGTGTGCTCGACGCAGTACGGCTGATCGGTCCGGTCACGACTCCCTGAAGTGCCATGAAAGGTCCTTTCCTTGCAAATTTCGCAAGGAAAGGACCTTTCATGGCGTTGGGGGTGTGGAGCTCGTCCCTGGCCCGCACCCTGCACCACGCACACCCTGCACCTCCCGCACCCCGCACTCGTGCACCTCCCGCACCCCGTCCCCGCGCACTCGCACACCACCCGCCTCGTCCCCGCGCACTCCGCCCCGAACCCCGAACCCCGAGTGTCATGAAAGGGGCGTTCAGGACACTTTTCGTCCTGAACGCCCCTTTCATGACACTCGGCGGGCCGGGCGCAAGGGGGCGTGGGTGGCAAAGCACGTCAGGGCGGACCGGTCTTTGCCTGCCTACCGCTGACCTGCGCGAAGGTGGCGATTCGGGAGAGTGCCGGGATCGACGATGGAGGAATCGGGACGTTCAGTGTCCCGATTCCTCCATCGTCGAGAGGGCGTCCCGGCCGGTGGCCGTCACACTTTCCACCCAGCACGAAAAACCGACGTGCGACCAGATCCCGGTGGGTGAGCAAATACGAGTCCGCCAGAACGCGACTTACCACTCACGACCCCCTCGCGACCCCGCCCCAAGTACGTGAAGGCCCTCTTCACCGCGCTAGACGCAGTGAAGAGGGCCTTCACATAACCAAAAGCTCAGTAAAGAGCGCTCGCCAGATCCCGCCGCGCCTTCATCACGCGCTCGTCCGCCGGGTCGAACAGCTCGAACAGCGCCACCAGGTGCTCCCGCACCTTGTTGCGCTCGTCGCCCGCGGTCCGCCGCACGGCCGCGATCAGCCGCGAGAAGCCCGCCTCGGGCTGCTGCCCGGCGACTTCGAGGTCGGCGGCGGCGAGCTGGGCGTCGAGGTCGGCCGGGTCGGCGTCGGCCTTCGCGATCGCGTCCGGGCCGGCGGCCTCGGCGCGCGCGGTGAACTTGACCTGCGCGAGCGCGGTCTTGGCCTCCTCGTTCGCCGGCTCGACGTCGAGGATGCGCTCGTAGGCCGCCTGCGCCGCGGCGAGGTCGCCCCGTTCGAAGGCGTCCTCGGCCTCGGTGAACCGCGTGTCCTCCGGCACCTCGACACCGCCGCCGTTCTCCTCGGCGGCCTTGATGCCGGGCAGTTTGTCGCGCAGCGCGTCAAGCAGCGAACCGAGCCACTTGCGGATCTCGGGTTCGGGCAGCGCGCCGGAGAACGCGTCGACCGGCTGGCCGCCCCCGATGGCGATGACCGTCGGGATCGACTGCGCGCCGAAGAGCTGCGCGATGCGCGGGTTGGCGTCGACGTCCACCTTCGCGAGCACCCAGGCACCACCGGACTCGGCGGCGAGGCGCTCCAGGACGGGGCTGAGCTGCTTGCACGGGCCGCACCATTCGGCCCACAGGTCGACGACCACCAGCTGCTGCAGGGATCGCTCGACGACGTCGGTCTGGAAGCTCGCCTCGGTGACGTCGATCACGGCGCCCTCCGCGGCGGGGCCGCCCGGTACGTCACCGTCGGCTGACGGCGGCCGCGGTGGGGCCGGGGGCTGTTTCTGGGGCGCTTCGGCACGCGCCTTGAGGGCGGAAAGGTCGACCGCGCCGGAAAGCGCGGCGGACAGGGCCGCCGTCTTCGATGCTGATCCGCGTGGGTGTGTCACGGTTCCATCCTGGCACGCATCCCCGAGCGATTCACCGCATGCCCCCGGGTGCCCGCTTGGCAGGACGGTCCCGTTCCGGCAGGCTCCCCACGAGGGGGTGATCGACATTCCGACACGCAGGACAGCCACCGTGGCCGTCGCGATAGGTATCGCCATCGTTTGGGTGAGCGTCATCACGGTGCTGATAGCGCATCAGCCCGACCCCGGCGTCGGCAGTCCGGGACAGCTCCGGGAGGGCCTCACCGCCGCGCTCAACGAACACGACGTCGAGGCCCTCTCCGAGCTCATCGACTACCCGCCCGCCTCGGCGGACGACTTCGCGAAGTCCTATATCGACGCCTTGACGGGCCGCGGCACCCACGACGTCGCGGTGAAGTTCGCGCCGGACGACACCGCGCCGACTTCGGCCACCGTCAGCGGGAAACTGGGCGACGGCGGCACGTTCGGCTACTCGGTGGCCATCGCGGTCAAGGACAAGCTGTGGCTGGTCTCCTTCACGCCACCGCTCCCTTAGCCTTCCAGGTGCTTCTCGACCCGCTCGACCTTCGCGGTCAGCTGGCCTTCGTAACCCGGCCGGATGTCGGCCTTGAGCACCAGCCCGACGCGTGACGATCCCTCGCCCGCGGCCTCGACGGCCCGCTTGACCACGTCCATGACCTGGTCCCAGCTTTCTCCTTCTACATTCGTGAACATCGCGTTGGTCGAATTCGGCAGACCGGACTCGCGCACCACTTTCACCGCGCGGGCGACCGCTTCGCTGACACCGCCGTCTTCCTCGGCCGCGGACGGGCTGACACTGAACGCCACGATCATCTTCTGCTCCTCGTTCGGACACTTTTCCCACGGATAACACCCGGTCGCGCACCATGGTGCGGGTACCCGCTGGTAACTTCGAACGCCATGAGCCGTCCGTTGCCGTTCGACCCGATCGCCCGCGCGGCGCAGCTGTGGGAGGCCCGCATCGGGCCGTCCGAAACCATGGCGGCGGTGACCGGGATCATGCGCGTGCAGCAGATCATCCAGTCCGCCGTGGACGGCGCGCTCAAACCACACGGGCTGACCTTCGCCCGGTATGAGGCGCTCGTCCTGCTGACCTTCGCCCGTGCCTCCCACCTGCCGATGCGCGTGATGGGCGAGCGGCTGCAGCTGCACCCGACGAGCGTCACCAACATCGTCGACAGGCTCGAAAAGGACGGACTGGTCAAGCGCGTCCCGCATCCGACCGACCGCCGCACCACGCTGGTCGAGATCACCGACGAGGGCCGCGCGCGCCGCGAGGAGGCCACGCAGGCGGTCACCGAGATCGACTTCGGGCTGACCGGGCTCACCGGCAAGCAGACCGAGCAGCTGACCGACCTGCTGACCAAGGTCCGCAAGGCCACCGGCGACTTCACCGAATAACCCCCGCGAACGGAAAAGGCCCCCTTCCATCGGACGGGGGCCTTTTCGCGGGGACCGGAAGATCAGACGGCGGCGGGTTCCGGGGTCCTGGTGAACAGGCCGACACCACCGTGCGTGAGCCGCTGCGGGCCGTCGAGCTTGCCGTTGCGCAGCGCCCAGGACTCGAACAGCCACGTGAACAGCGGCGGGATGCTGGAGAGCAGCGCCAGGATCAGGGTCTTCGGGCGCCAGCCGAGCGGCTTCGCCACGGACAGGGAGACCAGCACGTAGAGGACGAACACGACGCCGTGCACCATGCCGAGGACGGGGACGCCGCCTTCGCCGAGCTTGACGGCGTACTTGAGGAACATCCCGACCAGCAGCCCGGCCCAGGAGAGGGCTTCGGCTACCGCGGCCACGCGGAATACTAGAGCGGCCTTGCTGGACACGTTCTCCTCCTGTGGGGTCTCACCACTATGTGTGTTTACATGACTACGTCCGACGAGCACTGTCCAAGGCGGACTCGCCAGGGACGTCAACAGCGCTGTCGGACGTGGTGAGACCAGTGTGAGGCGTGACGGCCCTCACCGGAACACCGGGGGCCGTGATGCTTCTCACGACCCCCGGCACGAACCGGTCTAAACCACTCGGATCACCCGGCGCAGGGCGATTTCGGGGCACCTTCGAGGCCTGTCGCCCAGGTGGCTTTCGCCGCGTCATCGGTCAACTTGAAGTCCAAAGTGGTCCCTCGCGTCAACTGTTCCAAGCCGACATACGCCCGCTGCGAACCGGATCCCAGTCCTTGGACGTACTGGAGCTTCGACGGGTCGGCGCCGTCGGCCTTGATCGTGATGTCACGGCCGTTCTCCAGATGCAGCACCGACTTCTCGAACCGCGGCGCGTTGAGCACGAACTGCCCGGTGCCCGGTACCGCCGGATACAACCCGAGCGCACTGAAGACATACCACGCGGACATGGTCCCGAGGTCGTCGTTTCCGGTGACCCCGTTGGGCGCGTTGGTGAACAGCGTGTGCGCCGCGCGGACGACGGCCGAGGTCTTCCACGGCTGCCCGGTCAGCGTGTACATCCAGGGCGAGTGCAGATCCGGCTCGTTGTTGGGGTTGTAGCGGAACTGGTTGTAGTAGTTGTACGGGCCGACGACCCATTCCTCGCGCACGGTCTTCGCCGGGTCCTTGACCAGATCCCCGTAGGCGAAGAAGTCGTCGAGGCGTTTGCCCACGTTCTCCTTGCCGCCCATGCGGTCGACCAGGCCGGGCACATCCTGCTGGGTCAGCCATTGGTACTGCCACGACGTGCCCTCGTGGAACCCGTCCGGGCTCTGCGGGGTGTAGGGCTTGTCCGCCGGGCTGAACCAGTCGCCGCCGGTGACCTTGGGCCGGTAGAAACCGGTGAAGCCGCGGTCGCTCACCGACGAGTCCCACAGCGTGCGATAGCTGCGCCCCTTGTCTGCCAACGCCTTCGCGTCGTCCTTCTTGCCGAGACCGGCGGCCATGATCGAAAGCGAGCAGTCCGCGAGCGCGTATTCCAGGGTGGCCGAAGCACCGTGGTTCGGGTCGGTGTCCTGCCCCTTCTTCGGGAAGTCCTTGTCGTACTGGACGAACCCGTCCTTCTGGTAGGTCACGTTCCCCGAACGGCCCTGGAACGGCGAAGACGCGGGCGGGATCTCCCGCGAGTTCTGCAGAAGCGCCTGGTACGCCTTGAATTCCTGTCCGGATAGCGCGCCGAAGCGCCACAGGTCGACCAGGAACGGGGTGACCGGATCGCCGGTCATCGTGTTCGTCTCCTGGTTCGCGTACGCCCAGCGCGGCAGCCAGCCACCTTGGTCGTGGATGGCGAGCACGGATTTCGCGACGTCCTTCGCCCGCGCCGGCCGCAAGAGGGCGAGCAACTGGTTCTGCGTGCGATAGGTGTCCCACAACGAGAAGAACTCGTAGTACGTCCAGCCCAGCGCCCGGTGGATCTTGTCGTCGAAGCCGCGGTAGCGGCCGTCGGAGTCATTGCCGGTCAGTGGCTGGAGCAGCGCGTGGTAGAGCGAGGTGTAGAACACCGTGCGGTCGTCCTTCGCCCCGCCCTTGATGTCCACTGAGGACAGTTCCTTGCGCCAGGCGCGCTGGGCGCCGTCGCGGACAGCGTCGAAGGAACGGCTCTTCTCGGACGCCAGGTTGAGCTTGGCGCCGAAAGCGTCCACGTGGGAGATCGCCGTCGTCGCGGTGACCTGCCCGCCGCCGAAGGTCAGCCAGGCGCCACGCAGGCCTTCACCGCCCGCGGACTCCTTCGAGCCCGGGGCGCCACCCGTCGGCGACCAGGTGCCGGAGGATTTGAACGGCTTGTCGAACGTCGTGGTGAACCAGGTCTTGTACGGCTTCCCGCCGCAGAACGCCTGCGACTCCACCATTCCCTCGACCGTCCGGTCCCCGATGACGCGGATCTGGCTCGCCGTCACGGGTTCCTTGTCGTTGGCCTGGCCGACGTTGACGAAGACATTCGCGTCACCGGACTTGGCGAAGGTGTACCGCTCGACGCCGGTCCGCGTGGTCGCGGTGGTCTCCGCGTCGACGCCGCCGTAGCCGGTGAGCCGCACCTTGTAATAGCCGGGCTTCCCGACCTCGCCCTCGTGCGTGTACGGCGAGGCGTACTTCTTGTGGTCGAAGGTCTCCGGTTTCGTGGTGTCGAACGCCGCGCCGGGCCCGACCGCGCCGGTGGTGGGCAGGGACGACACGAGGCCGCCCTGCTCCCAGCAGCCCGCGCCGGACAGGAAGAAATGCCCGAAGCCGCGGATCGCGGTGTCGTCGTAGCGGTAGCCGGCGTAATGCGAGGAGATCGGGCTGACCTGGGTCATCCCGAAAGGCGCCGAAGCGCCGGGGAAGGTGTTGCCGTCGTCCTTGGTGCCGATGAAGGTGTTGACCGCGTCCACGGGGTCGCCACCACCGGGCGCCGCCGCCGCGACGGGCGTGAAAAGCCCGGCGGGAACGACGAGCGCGGTGAGCAACCCGGCGACGCGGGTCGAAGTGCTTGCGGGCATGAGAAAGGCCGCCTCCTGACAACGTTGTCGCTGCCTGCCCACCTTCGACAAGAACAGACCACCTGGTCAAGAGGTCCGCGAAACCCTGTCCGATTCCGGACAGAGACCACGCGAAAGGCCTATCGGAAGCACCCGGCAGTAACGGTTCGACCTCGGAAAGCGTCTTCGAAGCAGACCGGGCATTGACATCGACGCGGCGCTCGCGTTCAATTCCCGCCACTATGACAACGTTGTCTTCCAGCGGACCGGACAACGGTCACCGCACCGCCGGCCGCCGGGCCACGATGAGCGATGTGGCCCGGCTCGCGGGCGTGAGCATCAAGACCGTCTCGCGGGTCGTGAACGACGAGCCCGCCGTCCATCCGGACACCGCCGAGCGCGTCATGGCGGCGATCGAGCAGCTCGGGTTCCGGCGCAACCTCGGCGCGCGGAACCTGCGGCGCGGCTCGACGACCGGGACGATCGGCCTGATCGTCGAGGACGTCGGGAACCCCTTCTATTCGGAACTCAACCGCGCCGTCGAACGCATCGCGACCTCGTTCGGCCGCCAGGTGCTGACCGGTTCGTCGGAGGAGAACTCCGACCGCGAACGCGAACTGGTGCTCGAGTTCTGTTCCCGTCGCGTCGACGGCATCCTCGTCGTCCCCGCCGGGATGCAGCACGGCTACCTGGTCCCCGAGATGCGCGCCGGCACGCCGGTGGTGTTCCTCGACCGGCCCGCCGGCGACATCGTGGCCGACACGGTGCTGGTCGACAACATCGGCGGCACCGTCGAAGCGGTCGCCCACCTCGCGAAACACGGTCATCGCCGGATCGCGTTCCTCGCCGACAGCCCGGACATCTTCACCGCGGGCGAACGCCTGCGCGGGTTCCGGGAGGGCTGCGTCCGCAACGGGATCCCCTACGACGAGAGCCTCGTCGCGATGCGGACCCCGACGGCAGGGAGCGTCGGCGACGCCGTGCAGCGACTGCTCACCGGGCCGAACCCGGCCACCGCGGTGATCGCGGGCAACAACCGGGTCGCCGTGCACCTGCTGCGCGCGCTGGCCCACGCCGAACGGCGGCCCGCGATGATCAGCTTCGACGACTTCGAACTGGCGGATCTGCTGGATCCGCCGGTCTCCGTGATCTCACACGACGTGAGCGCACTCGGCCGGGCGGCCGCGGAACTGCTGTTCGCCCGGGTCCAGGGAGATCAATCCGCACCGAGAAAGGTAGTTCTGCCCGTGCATCTCGTAGCCCGCGGTTCCGGGGAGGTCACCCCTTCATGAGCGGTCACCTCGAACCGATCCGCCTGCCGGCGAACCAGCCGCCGCAGTTCTACCGCGGCGGCGACGCCATCGCCGCGCTGCGGGGCGCGTCGCCGGAATCCAAGTACGGCCCGGAGGACTGGGTCGGCTCGGCCACCACGATGTTCGGCCAGGAGACCAACGGCCTGACCAAACTCCCCAGCGGGATCTGGCTGCGCGACGCCGTCCGCGAGAACCCGTCCGCCTGGCTCGGCGCCAAGCACGTCGAAGCACTCGGCGATTCGACCGGCCTGCTGGTGAAGCTGCTCGACGCGGGCCAGCGCCTGCCGGTGCACTTCCACCCGTCGGATTCGTTCGCGCGGCGGCATTTCGACTCGCACTTCGGCAAGACCGAGGCGTGGATCGTGGTCGGCACCTACGGCGACGACCCGCGCGTCTACCCGGGCTTCAAGGAGACTGTCGACAAGGCGACGGTCAACGAATGGGCCCGCAGCCAGGACGCGCCCGCCATGCTCGAAGCGCTGAACAGCGTCGCGGTCACCCCCGGCGACACGGTCTACATCCCGGCGGGGCTGCCGCACGCGATCGGCGAAGGCGTGTTCGTCGTCGAGCTCCAGCAGCCGACCGACTTCTCGCTGACCCTGGAATGGCGCGACTTCCTGGCGAACCCGGAGAAGGCGCACCTCGGGATCGGCTTCGAAACCGCCATCGAAACCCTGGACACCTCGGGCTGGGACGAAGAGCGGCTCGGCTCGATCGTCAAGCGCACCGCGGCCGACGAAGCGTCCACTGTGGATCTGCTCGCCGACGGCAGCGACGCGTTCTTCCGGGCCGACCAGCTCCGTCCCGCTGTTTCCGGTAGGTCGACAACGTTGTCACTCGACCCGTCGTTCGCGGTCCTGGTCGTCATGGACGGTTCGGGCACGCTCCGCACCGAACACGGCGGCGAGTACGCGCTGGACAAGGGCGAGACGTACGTGGTCCCCCACGACGCCGGACAGTCCACTGTGGAGGGCGATGTCACGGTCATCCGCTGCAGGCCACCGGCACCGGAGAAGAGGGAGCGATCGTGAGCGAACTCCTGCTCGACGCACAGAACCTGGTCAAACGGTACGGCTCGGTCGAAGCACTGCGCGGAGCGTCTTTCCAGGCCCGCGCCGGTGAAGTCACCTCGCTGATCGGGGACAACGGCGCCGGGAAGTCCACTTTGGTCAAATGCCTGTCCGGCGCGGAACAGCCGACGTCGGGCAAGATCCTGCTCGACGGCGAGGAAACGCACCTGGACTCCCCCACCACCGCCCGGTGGATGGGAATCGAGACGGTGTACCAGGACCTCGCGGTCGCGCCGGAACTCGACCCGGCCGCGAACCTGTTCCTCGGCAGGGAGATCCACCGCAAGGGGATCCTCGGCAAGCTCGGGATGCTGGACAAGGCCGAGATGAAGCGTCAGGCCGTGGACGAGTTCAAACGGCTCGGCGTGACCCTGCAGAGCACCGACGTCCCGATCGGCTCGCTTTCGGGCGGGCAGCGGCAAAGCGTCGCCGTCGCGCGGTCGGTCGTCTGGGCCTCGAAGGTCGTGTTCATGGACGAGCCGACGGCCGCGCTCGGCGTCGTGCAGCGCGAACGCGTGCTCGACGTGATCAAGAAGGTGCGGGACAAGGGCATCGCCGTCGTGCTGATCAGCCACAACATGCCCGAGGTGCTGTCGGTGTCCGATCGCATCGAGGTGCTGCGGCTCGGCAAGCGCGTCGCCCGGTTCACCGGCGCCGACACGAAACTGGAAGACCTGGTCGCCGCGATGACGGGCGCCCTCGTACAAGAGGAGGTGGCATGACCGTGTCCACTCCGACGAAGAAGGACCCCGAGATCCAGTCCTCCGTGGAGGGCGGCTTCGGCAGGCGGTCGATCGGCCAGCGGCTGATCGGGGCCAACACGTTCTGGATCGCGCTGGTGCTGCTGGCGCTGATCATCGTGTTCACCGCGATCGCGCCCGCCGAGTTCGCGACCGTGTTCACCTTCCAGACGCTGCTCATCGAGACTTCGGTGCTGCTGGTGCTCTCGGTCGGCATGACGTTCGTGATCATCACCTCGGGTATCGACCTGTCGGTCGGTTCCGTGCTGATCTTCGCGGGCATGGTGGCGGGCAAGACGATGGAGGCGATGAGCCCCGGCGGCGACGCGACCAAGGCCGGGTGGGACGTCATCCTCGTCGGGCTCCTGGCGGCTGTCGTCGCGGGCACGATCTGGGGGCTGATCAACGGTTTCCTGATCGCGGTGGCGAACATCCCGCCGCTGATCGTCACGCTCGGCACGATGGGTGCCGCGCTCGGCGCCGCGTACCTGCTGAACAACGGGTCCGACGTGCGCAGCGTGCCGACCGAGCTCAACAAGACGCTCGGCTACGGGACGTCGTTCGGTGGCGTGCCGAACCTGGTACTGGTGGCCGTGGTGATCACGCTGATCGGCGCCTGGCTGTTGCACACCACCAAGTTCGGCCGCTACACCTACGCCGTCGGCTCCAACGCCGAGGGCGCGCGCCGGGCGGGCATCGGGGTGACCGCGCATCTGCTGAAGGTGTACACGCTCACCGGTTTCCTCGCCGGTGTCGCCGGTTTCCTGTCGCTGGCGTACTACGCGTCGACGACGATTTCGGCGCACACCACCGACAACCTCAACGCCATCGCCGCCACGGTGATGGGCGGCACGAGCCTCTTCGGCGGTGTCGGTTCGGTGCTGGGCACGGTGATCGGCGTGTTCATCCCGGCCGTGCTGAAGAAGGGCTTCAACATCACGCAGGTCCAGGACTTCTGGCAGATGATCGCGGTCGGCGCGGTGCTGATCGCCGCGGTCTGGTTCGACCAGCGGCGCCGTCGTCGCCGCAACTCTCGTTAGTTCCTACGCACAAAGAGGTGCAATCCCCATGAAGAAGACCCTGCTCGTCACCGGTGCCGTCCTGTCCGCCGCCGCGTTGCTGACCGCCTGCGGTGGCGGCACGGTCGGCGGATCGTCCTCCGGTGACTCCGCCGCCAAGACCAACAACAAGAAGCTGTCGCTGATCCCGGGCGTGCAGGCCGAGCCGTTCTACATCTCGATGCAGTGCGGTGCCGAGGCCGAGGCCAAGAAGGCCGGCTACGAGATCACCACGCAGGCGCCGCAGAAGTTCGACGCGGCCATGCAGACCCAGCTGGTCAACGCGCTGGGCTCCAACCCGCCCGCCGCGCTGCTCATCGCGCCGACCGACGCACAGGCGATGCTCGCGCCGATCCAGCAGGTCAAGACCCGCGGCGCGAAGGTCATCGAGGTCGACACCGCGCTGAAGGACACCAGTGTGGCGGAGTCGTCGATCTCCTCGGACAACGCCGAGGGCGGCAAGCTCGCCGCGAAGACGATGTCGGAGCTGGCCGCGGGCAAGACCGGTTCGGTGCTGGTGCTCGACACCATCGCGGGCACCTCGACCACGAACACCCGCGCGAAGGGCTTCGAGGACGAGCTGAAGAACTACCCGAACCTGAAGTCGGCGGGCGTGCAGTTCACCCAGAACGAGCCCGACCAGGCCGCGTCCAAGGTGACCGCCGCGCTGGCGTCCACCCCGGACCTGATCGGCATCTTCGCGACGAACCTCAACACCGGTGAGGGCGCCGCGACCGGCCTGCGGAACGCGGGCAAGATCGGCGCGGTCAACCTGATCGGCTTCGACGCTTCGCCGTCGGAGATCGAAGGCCTGAAGAAGGGCGAATACCAGGGCCTCATCGCGCAGGACCCGGCCGCCATCGGGCAGCAGGGCGTGCAGCAGGCGATCGCGGCACTGGAGGGCAAGCCGGTGACGCGCAACCTGACCGCTTCGCTGCACTCCATCACCAGGGCGAACATGGACGCTAACGCGCAGTACTTCTACAAGCAGAGCTGCTGACGCGCTTCGGCAGTGCCATGAAAGGTCCTTTCCTTGCAAATTTTGCAAGGAAAGGACCTTTCATAGCGTCCCGGGACGCACTCACTCCGCGAGTTCGACCACCCCAGCGGGAGCGAAGAGCGTGAGAGCCGCGTACAGCCGGGCGCCCCCACCAAGGTGCCCCAGCGCGTACGCGTACTCGCCGTCCTCAAGCAGCACCTCGGGCCCCGAACCGGTCCATTCGAGCCGGTAGTGCCACCAGTGCATCCACCGCCCCACCCGGCGCTTCTCGCGCCACACCCGCAACCGCGTCACCTCGGTCCACCGGACGTCGAAAACCCCGGGCACCGAGAAACCCGAGGCCGACAGCGTCAGCACAGAGGCCGAGCGCCGGAGAGCGAGCAGGATCAGCCCCGCGAAGGCCACGCTGAGCAGCCCGAACACCTCTCCGGACACCCCCGGCGTGGACAGTGCCACGACGACGGCGACGATCCCGCCACCGCCGAAGACCACGAAACCGACCAGCGCGACCCGACGCATCACGACGTCCAGGCGTAGCACCACAGCATCACCGGGGACCATGTCCGGAGCGTAACCGGCGAAACCACGCAGCGACGTTAGGATTCGGTCTTCGACGTCGTGGAGGAGGCCGGATGACCACTCGTCTGCCCTGGCGTCCCGCCGCGACCGCGGATCCGGTGCCGGTGCTCGCCGCCGCCCAGCGTGTCTCGGACGATCTCATGGACGGCCTCGCCGGTCCCCGCGCCCGCCACGCCACACACGGCCTCCGCCGGCTGTTCGGGGTCCCCGGCCTCGGGCTCACCGACCTCTCCGGCTCGCTTATCTGGTCCGGCCGCCCGGCGTCCGACGACGTCGTGGTCTCGGCGCTCGACGAGGTCCTCCACTCCGAGACGCCGGTGTCCGAGCCGGGGCTGCTGGCGCTGCCGCTGCACGTCCACGACGAACTGTCCGGTGTCCTCCTGGTCTCCGGCGGGACGAACACGATCGCCCGCCAGGCCGCCGAACTCGTCGTCCACGCGCTCGAACGCGGGCGGCTGGAGGCGTCCGCCGAGCAGGCCGCGGAGGCGGAACTGCGCGCGCTGCGGGCCGAGATCTCCCCGCATTTCGTGTACAACGCGCTCACCGTGATCTCGTCGCTGGTCCGCTCCGATCCGGACCGCGCCCGCGACCTGATGCTCGACTTCGCCGACTACACCCGCTACAGCCTCGCCCGGCACGGCGAGTACACGATGGTCGCCGAGGAGTTCCGCGCCATCGAGACGTACCTGGCGTTGCAGCGTGCGGTGCTCGGCGAGCGGCTCCGGGTGCAGGTGCGCGTGGCGCCGGAGGTCCTGGCCGTCGCGGTGCCGTACCTCGTGCTGGAACCGTTGGTGGAGAACGCGATCCGGCACGGGATCGAACCGCGCGCCGAGGCGGGCTTCATCCAGGTGCAGGGCATGGCGGAAGGGAACGACTGCGTGATCAGCGTCGAGGACGACGGTCTCGGCATGGACCCCGCCCGCGCGGCGGCGATCCTGGCCGGGCGCGGCGACGACGGCGGCGTCGGACTGGCCAATGTGGACAGACGATTGCGCAGCGTCTACGGGCCCTGGTACGGCCTGACTGTCGAGACCGAGACCGGCGCGGGCACCAGGGTCGTGGTGCGCGTGCCCCGATTCCAGCCGGGGGTGCTGCCGTGACGAACGGGTTGCGGGTGCTGGCGGTCGACGACGTCCCGCCCGCCCTCGACGAGCTGTGCAGCCTGCTGCGCGAGGCGCCGGAGGTCGCCGAGGCGGTCGCGGCCGGTGACGCGCTCACCGCGCTGAAGATGTTGCAGGGCAGTCATTTCGACGCCGTCTTCCTCGATATCTCCATGCCCGGCCTCGACGGGCTCGAACTCGCCTCGCTGCTTTCGCGGCTCAGCGAACCGCCGGTGATCGTGTTCGTCACCGCGCACGACGGCCACGCCGTCGCCGCGTATGGCATCGGCGCCGTCGACTATCTCCTGAAGCCGGTCCGCGCCGAAAGGCTGTCCGCCGCACTGTCCAAAGTGGTCCGGATGGCGGGCAACCAGGCCGACGAGCCGCAATCCGCACCGGACGCGATGTCCGCGCTGCCGGTGGAATCCGGTGGTCGCACGCGATACGTCCGGCGCGACGACGTCCAGTTCGTCGAGGCACACGGCGACTACGTCCGGCTGCACACGAAATCCGGCGTCCACGTCACCCGGATGCCCCTCTCCCGACTCGAAGAGTATTGGGAGGGAACGGGATTCACCCGCGTGCACCGGGGTTTCCTGCTCGCCGTGGACGCGGTGCTCGAATTGCGCAGCGACACCACCGGCGGGCTGCTCGCGCATACGGAGGCGGGCGACGTCCCGGTGAGCCGCCGTCACGCACGCGACCTGCGGGACAGGCTGCTCGCCGCCGCGCAACGCGGTGAGCTGGGCCGGGGGAGCCACCCGTGAGCCGCGTCAAACGGGTCGCCGTCACCAGTCCGCAGACCAGGCTCGCGCATTCGCGGCGCCGGGCTCGCGGCCGCTGGCGGGTCCCCCGGCTGGCGGCGGGCGACGCCGAACGCGCGGACCTGCTCTACCGCGCCCAGCGCCGTCGCGGACTCCCCGCGCTGGCCGGGATGTTCGGGCTGGTGTTCGGGCTCCCACTGGTGTTCGGGCTGTTCCCTGGCCTGGATTCGGTGCGGCTGCTGGGGATCCCGCTGTCCTGGCTGATGATCGCCGTCCTCCCGTATCCGGCCATGGCGCTGCTTTCGTGGTGGCAGTTGCGCCGGGCGGAAAAGATCGAGGACGACTAGTGGTCGCCGCACTCTCGGTGGCCCCCGTCGTGCTGATCACCCTGCTGATCGGGTTGCGCGGCGTCGCCGCCATGCGCACGACGTCGGATTTCCTCGTCGCCTCACGCCGGATCTCGCCGCTGGTCAACTCCGCCGCCGTCTCGGGCGAGTACCTGTCCGCCGCGTCGTTCCTCGGCGTCGCCGGACTGGTAGTGAAGGACGGTATCGGCGCGCTCTGGTATCCGGTCGGGTTCACCGCCGGGTACATCGCGATGCTGGTGCTCGTCGCGGCGCCGATGCGTCGTTCCGGCGCGCTCACCGTCCCGGACTTCGCCGAGGCCCGGCTCGCCTCGCCCGCCCTGCGCCGTCTCGCCGCGTTCGTCGTCCTGGTGATCGGAACCCTTTACCTGGTACCGCAATTCCGGACCGCGGGGCTCGTGCTGACCGCCGTCGGCGGGACGCCGTACTGGGTCGGCGTCGTCATCGCGGGCACCGCCGTCAGCGCGACACTGGCGCTCGGCGGGATGCGCGCGGCGACCTACGTCCAGGCGTTCCAGTTCGTGCTGAAACTGCTGCTGTTCATCGTCCCCGCGATCTGGCTGGTCTCCCAGGTCTCCCCGGCGGAACGCTCGGCTTCGGTGCACCCGGTGGAATTCACCCACTTCGCCCGCGACACCAGCCTGTCCTTCGAGATCGACGTGACACTGACCCTGCGCGAGCCGACCACCCTGCTCACGCCGGAAAAGCGTGTCGTGCCACCGGGAGAACTGGTGGCCAGGAGCGGCGAGACACTGGAATTCGCCGCGGGCACACCGGTTCCCGCCGTCCGGGGAGGTGCCCCGCTGGGCGGACCGGATTGGCAACGGCCGCTGCTCGACCTCGGCGACCACGGCTATCCGCTGCTCGGCACGTGGGCGATCCTGATCGCGACCATGCTCGGCACGATGGGCCTGCCGCACGTCCTGATGCGCTTCCACACCAGCCCGGACGGCCGCGCCGCCCGCCGGACCGCGGCGATCACCGTCGCCCTGCTCGGCGTTTTCTATCTGTTCCCAGGGGTTTACGGCGTCTTCGGCCGGGTGCTGGTGCCGGAGCTGTACGTCTCCGGCGCGACGGACACCGTCGTCGTCGCGCTGCCGGCGCAGATCGACGACGGCTGGGCGGGGTCGCTGTTCACCGGGCTGCTGACGGCGGGCGCGTTCGCCGCGTTCCTGGCGACGTCGCTCGGCCTGCTGCTGGTGATCTCCGGCGCGATCGCGCACGACCTGGCGCCCGGCGGCCTGCGGAGACTGCGGTGGTCGGTGCTCGGGGCCGCGGCGGTGATGGTGCTGCTCGCGCTGCCGTCGGCCAGATTGGACGCGGGCGTCCTCGTCACCTGGGGTTTCACCGTGGCCGCGTCGACGTTCTGCCCGCTGCTGGTCCTCGGCATCTGGTGGAACCGGCTCACCGCGGCGGGCGCGATCAGCGGTGTCCTCACCGGACTCGTCGCGTCTTCGGGCTCGATCCTCGTGGCGTTGTTCGCCCCCGGGCTGAGCGGGCTGCCCGCGATCCTGGTGTCGCAGCCCGCGCCGTGGTCGGTTCCACTGGCATTCGGCGTAATGATCGTGGTTTCCTGGCGGGGCAGGCCGCCCGCCTGGTCGACGGCCGCCATGCTGCGGCTGCACCTGGACGATCGCACGGCCGAGACCCCTTCGTCGTGGTCCGACCACCGTTCGTCGACCGTTCGTCGTCTCGGCAGGCGTTTGAACCGCTGAAGGTTCCGGTCTCCATGCCCCCTCCCTAACGTGTCGCGGAACACATTCGCGGCGCGAGGAGAGCACGATGAGCACCGAAACGGACACTCCCAGTCCGCCCGAGGTGGACTGGGACAAGGCCCACGACAGCCCCGAGTTCAAAGAGCTGCGTTCGCGGCTGCGCCGGTTCGTGTTCCCCGTCTCGGCGCTGTTCCTCGTCTGGTACCTGCTGTACGTGCTGCTCGCCGACTACGCGCACGGCTTCATGAGCACGAAGCTGGTCGGCAACATCACCGTCGGCCTGGTCTTCGGTCTGCTGCAGTTCGTTTCGACCTTCGTGATCACCGGGCTCTACGTCCGCTACGCGAACAAGAAGCTCGACCCCATCGCGGAGAAGATCCGCACGGAAATCGAGGATGAGGCCAAATGACCCTCGCCGCCGGAGTCGAGGGCAGCAGCCCCGCACTCAACATCACCATCTTCGGCCTCTTCGTGGTGGTCACGCTGTTCGTCGTGTTCCGGGCCAGCCGCAACACGAAGACGGCTTCGGATTACTACGCCGCGGGCCGCGCGTTCACCGGTCCGCAGAACGGCGTCGCCATCGCGGGCGACTACCTCTCCGCCGCGTCGTTCCTCGGGATCGCGGGCGCGATCGCCGTCTACGGCTACGACGGCTTCCTCTACTCCATCGGCTTCCTGGTGGCGTGGCTGGTCGCGCTGCTGCTGGTCGCGGAACTGCTGCGCAACACCGGCAAGTTCACCATGGGCGACGTCCTGGCGTTCCGGATGAAACAGCGCCCGGTGCGGGCCGCGGCGGCGACATCCACCATGGCCGTCTCGTTCTTCTACCTGCTGGCGCAGATGGCGGGTGCCGGTGGCCTCGTCGCGCTGCTGCTCGGGATCGAGAGCAAGGCCGGGCAGGCCGTGATCATCGTGATCGTCGGCATCATCATGATCGCCTACGTCCTCATCGGCGGGATGAAGGGCACCACCTGGGTCCAGATCATCAAGGCGGCACTGCTGATCGTCGGCGCGCTCGCGATGACGCTGTGGGTGCTGGGCATGTACGGCTTCAATCTCTCCGCGCTGCTGCAGGGCGCCGTGGACAAGGCGGGCAAGGCCGGTGAGGCGCTGCTCGGACCGGGTAACCAGTACGGCAAGACCGGCACCACCAAGCTGGACTTCCTGTCGCTCGGCATCGCGCTCGTCCTCGGGACCGCGGGCCTGCCGCACGTCCTGATGCGCTTCTACACGGTGCCGACGGCGAAGGAAGCCCGTCGTTCCGTGGTGTGGGCGATCGGCCTGATCGGCGTCTTCTACCTGTTCACCCTGGTGCTCGGCTACGGCGCGGGCGCGCTGGTCGGCGCGGACAAGATCAAGGCCGCGCCCGGTGGCGTGAACTCGGCGGCCCCGCTGCTGGCGCTCGAACTCGGCGGCCCGATCCTGCTCGGCCTGATCGCGGCGATCGCCTTCGCGACGATCCTCGCGGTGGTCGCCGGCCTGACGATCACGGCGTCGGCGTCCTTCGCGCACGACGTCTACGCCAACGTGATCAAGAAGGGCAAGGCGTCACCGGCTTCGGAGGTGAAGGTCGCCCGGATCACCGCGCTGGTGATCGGCGCGGTCGCGATCCTCGGCGGGATCCTCGCCAACGGGCAGAACATCGCGTTCCTGGTGGCGCTGGCGTTCGCGGTGGCGGCGTCGGCGAACCTGCCGACGATCCTGTACTCGCTGTTCTGGAAGCGGTTCAACACCCAGGGCGCGTTGTG